>CBDUZM010000203.1:0-6040 GCA_965371685.1 uncultured Spirochaetaceae bacterium
AAATCGCTTCCCAGAACGCAATTACGGGCTGCCGAGGCTGCATGAAGATAGGAGAATTCCGAGATACCGAGGTCACAGCCGGAAGGATGCCAGCAGGGGATACCTGCTGCATGAGCTATTGATGCGTTACGTACGAATTGAATCATTCCGCCGCGCAGATTAAGGTAGTCGACGGCTTCGGCTTTAATGGCATTGATTATCTCGGAAGGTGTTGTAAGATGCAGCGCCACCGGTACAATTCCATGCTGGCGAAACATCCTGTACCAGTCCAGGTTCCATTTAGGCATAGGGTCCTCGAACACCTTAACTTTGCCGTATTTAACTAATTCGCGCGCCATTTTAAGAGCCTCGGTCGGACGCCAGAAACGTGTGTTTGGATCAATGGTCAGCTCAAATTCCGGACCGGCTACTTCCCATATGGCACGGCAGCGGTCAACCAGCTGTTCGTCTGCAGTGCATTTCATTTTCATTCCCTTGAAACCTCTTTGAACCGCCAGGCGGGTATTGGCGGCGGCGTCTTCAGGTGTCTGCTGACCGATCCAGTAGTCGGCTAAAACCATATCGCGTACTGCGCCGCCCAGGAACCAATGGGCGGGTTGGCCGTATGTTTTGCCCAGCAAGTCGATTATAGCCATTTCAAGCGCGGAATAAGCCGGATCGACCGGTCCGCCGGCGGCATTTTCCCACCACCGGTCCATGGAACTGTTTTCAGGTAAAGTATCCAGTGATCCAATGGCGGGCAAATGCTGGAGAATCATTTTTCGCGGATCGAGCCCTTGAATTCGAGATGCCATTTGATTCAACGATTCCAGTTGTACACCACGATGGGTTTCTCCAAGGCCGTATACACCCCCATCCGTATTGATACGAATAATATGTATGGGAGCTTCATCCCATCCGGCAGGTCCATAGCAAGCGGAATGTACTCTGCCCGGGATCGCCGGAACAACAACTGTCCAGATATCTGTAGATGTTATCTTCATATAAACTCTCCAATAGTTTGAAGTAGAAAATCATAATAGACTAAAACCGTCAAGGACGTTTATGTTCTTAGGAACGATTCAAATAAGCGGTATTTAGGAGACAGGATTAAAAAAAACATTTATAATCACCGAGTAAAGGAGAAAGCAATGAATGCAGTAATGACCTGGTCTGTTGATCCTATGCAGAAAGTTTTCAAAGACGATCTTCCTCCGGAAGGAGCAGTTCGCAGTGTCAACATGGAATCGGCAAGGGGGGGGTTGGCGACAGGGCAGGCAGCGTTTAAATCGCCGAATGCTGCGACACTGGAAATAGAGCCTTTTTTATTACGGGAGGAGAACGGGAAAGATGAAATAACGGTCGAAGCGCGTTTTGTCGGTTATGTATTGATTAACATGAATACCCCGGATACGCCAGTCAGGCCTATTTCCAGGTGCCCTCTTTCCGGTGAAATAGACAGGGAAGCTCCCTGTAAGATACCGGATCCCCTGCTGGAAACCGACTGTCTGAAAACCGATCCCGGTGAAACCCAACCGATATGGTTCACGGCGGAGGTGCCCATTGAAAAGAAACCCGGGCTTTATCGGGGAGAGTTCAGGCTCAAAGTCTCCGGTCATGCGGAAACCATTCCAGTGGAACTAAGGGTGTATCGAGCCGTAGTGCCTCGGGAAAGGCATCTGTGGGTAATCAACCATCTTCGTGCCGAACCCCTGGCCGATTTTTATCATGTCGAAGTCTGGAGCGGAGAGCATTGGGAGATACTTAAGAATTTTGCAAAGAGTATGGCGGAGCATCGCCAAAATATGATCAACGCCCCCTTATTTTCCCTGATTAAGGCTTCCGGGCAGGGAGATAACCTTTCCTTTGATTTTACCCTGTTCGACCGGTTCATCGAGCTTTTTATAGAAGCCGGAACGGCGGAAAGAATAGAAGGGGTGACGTTGGCGAGTTCCGACAGGAAAACAGCCCGCCTTCCGGAAATTGAATTATTCAACCGGGAAGGAAAGATGACCGGACGACGGCCTGCCCGGAATATCCGTTCACCGGAGGCGCGTACATATTTGAGCCGGTTTTTACCCGCTTTGGAGAAACACCTGGAAGCAAAGGGATGGCTCGAGCGGTACAGGCAGCGGATCTTTGACGAGCCGCGGGATGAAGACGCCGGGGAGTTCAGGTTTTTATCAAGTATGGTGAGGGAAATTTCTCCGGGTTTGAAGCAGATGGAACCGATTTTGAGCATCGATTTAGGAGATGCTCTGGATATCTGGATTCCGCCGCTGGAGCACTTCGAAGGGGGGATTGGTTTCGACCGGTACCAGAATTTTTTTAAACAGCTGAAGGAAAAGGGTAAGGAAGTATGGTACTACGCCTGTTTTTCGCCCAGGGGTTCATATCCCAACAGATTTCTCGATTTTCCCCTCATCAAGCAAAGAGTCGTTCATTGGATAAACTTCAAGTATGATCTTCCAGGTTTTCTCCATTGGGGATACAACGGATCATCCAGGATATGGGGAAGGCTCTACTGGAACTACAAAAACGAGTTTTGCTGCGGCACACAGAAGGAGTGCTGTGCACCAGGCGATGCTTATCTTGTTTACCCCGGGGACAAAAAACCCATGAGCTGCCTGCGTTCTGAAATACATCGCAGGAGCATCGAAGATTATGAGCTCCTCACCTCTCTGAAAGAGAAAAATCCCTCCCTGGCCGGAGAGATCGCCGATTCCGTGCTGCCTTCGATAACAGGATACGAGAGAAGGATTGATTCCTTCAACTCAGCCTGGCGAAGACTGGTGACGGCATAATACAGTGAATCAATTGAATGAAGGATCCTTTTTACAGTTACAGCCGGTATCTCAAAGAGAAATATGGTGTGCCTGCCTACCGGGTTTCCATCGATGCCGGTTTTTCCTGCCCGAACCGGGGAAGGGACAGGAGCAAACCGGGCTGCAGCTACTGCGATGAATACGGTTCCAGGGCGCCTTATCAGGAAAGATCCGGGGGTGACAGGAAAGGAAAATCTCCATGGCAGCATCTGTTATCAACTGCAAACAGAGAGAGCATCAGGAGGCAGGTCGAGGGAGGGATGCGCTTTCTCCGGTCGCGCTACGGGACCCAGGTTTTTCTGCTCTATTTTCAAGCCTTTTCAAACACTTTCGCTCCGGTGGGGGATCTGAAGAAGCTCTACGATTATGCCCTCGGTTTGGCGAAATTCGAGGAGCTCATCGTATCCACCCGGCCGGACTGTATAGATGAAAAGAAAGCCGGGCTGCTTGCAGGGTACAGGAAACCCTTGCGGGATGTGTGGGTGGAGCTGGGCCTCCAGTCCGCTTCCGATATCACTCTGCGCCGGATAAACCGGAAACACACGGTAAACAATTTTTTAACCGCTTACAGGCTGCTGAGAAGTGCCGGGATAAAGCTGGCGGTTCACCTTATCTTCGGGCTGCCCGGCGAAGATCTCCAGGAGATCCTGGATACTGTCGATCTGGTTGCTTCCCTCGAACCGGAGGGGATCAAGATACATAACCTTCATATTCCATGGGGCACGAAAATGTTCGATGAATACAGGCTCGGGGAGATCACGGTTCCGGGCAGCCGTCGACATCTGGAATACGTAATCAGTGCTCTGGAACATCTTCCCGGGAGCACTGTGATTATGCGTGTAACGTGCGATACCCCGGTATCGAGATTAGCGCTCCCAAAGCATTTCCGGGACAAAGCCGGGTTCTATAAAAGCTTGAGAGAGGAGATGATGGCGAGAAACACATTCCAGGGGCGGCGCCGGCAGGCTAAAGGTTCCAGATCTCCCTGAATGTATGCGGCCTCTCGCAGTACCGGCAGGTGAAAGTCGTACCCTTGGCACGGTAGAAACAGGTCCCCGCGTTTTCGCAGTGAACAGGGTTGGAGATGCAATCTGAATTCTTACAGCTGATTTCGTCGAAGTTGTATATCTTCGGCGGCATATGAAGTCTGTACTTGCTGGCCACTTTCTCTCTGTTTATTATATTGAATGTACAGCCGGGAGCAATGGCAGCCAGTTTTTTAAGTGCTTTAGGATCGAATTCCATTACATCCGGCAGGGCGATGATACCTTTGTATCTCTTGTCTTTTTCCGATTGATAAACACCATGAGAGCCCATCATGTTCAGGTTGAGCATTCTTCTGATGTTATTGATATGTTCCCATATGGTTTCAACGGCATCGCCTTTTCCGATATGATCGATCACAGTGCCGCTGGAGATGGGGATAAAACCGACCTTGTATTCCGGCTTGGGACGTGGAACAGGAGTTACAGACTCTACGAATGCATCTTCGTAATCTATTCTCTCCGGACCTTCTCCCTGAAAATCATCTCCTAATCTTCCACCGAGCATTGCCAGTTCAACGACGCGTGTATAATAGCCGTTCACGGATTGTCTTTCCCAGCCGTTGAAATGAGAGGTATCGAGAAAGACGGTTATGGTAGGATGTTCCCTGTGCCTGGGAAGGGGGTGATAAAAGCGCGTGTCGGGGCTTATCTTTTCGATTAGCTCTTGAGTGAAAGTGACCGATTTACGAAGCCTGTCCGCCTTTTCTAAAATATCTTCTCCCATACGTTCCAGCTGTAAACGGGTGAAGTACCAGATATCGGCTCTCTTTTTTTGGGAAAGGTATTCTTCAAGGTTTTCAAAGCGCCTGATTTCATAACCGTTGGATGTCATTTTATCCGTGTAGTGTTCCGGCATGGCGAGCTCTTTGGGAGCGATAAGGTCTACCTCCACCTCTTTAAACACCCGAAGCCCATCGGCTTTGGAATGGGTGGTCCTGCCGTGAAAGAGGTCGCCTATCAGAGCGATATGAATATGTTCCCTCTTCCATTTTTTCTGCTCATAGAAGCTGAATTCATCCAGGAACTCCTGCGTGGGATGCTCATGCTTTCCATCGCCGGCATTTATAAAGGCAGGCCTTGGAAAGCCCTGACGGTCGGCATACTCTCCCAGGGCGATTTCCAGCCACCTGCACACCCCTTCGAGTCGACTACGAACAATGAAGATAGAATATTTACTGTAGCCGCAGAGCATCCTGAAAGTATCAGCATAGCTCTCCATCTTGCTGAACGAGGAAGACCCGGCGTCGAAGATATTCAGCCTTACACCGTGGAAAGCAGCGGCATTCCGAAAGCTCTCCTTGGTGCGAGTGGAGTCTTCTAAAAAAATGAGGTAGACACCGGCATTCCTGTCGTCAATTTTAAAGTTAGATACGTCCTCCCCCCGGCTGACTGCCTGTTTCAGGATCCTTGTTTTTTCGTAAAGGTAAACCTGTTCATCGGAGGAAAGATCGTTTACAACCGAAATTGTCCTTCCTTTAAAATAGGGTTCTCTGTTCATAGAGGAAATGAAGCACAAAGGAATCGCTTTGTCAACTTAAATGGACATTTCACCTGTTAATTGATAAAGTCCTCTTCATGGAGGAGGTGACTAATGGCATTGAATCTTAAAGGAAGAAGCCTGTTGACACTAAAAGGTTACAGCGGCGAAGAAATAAAGATGCTCCTGGCCCTTTCCCGCAAGGCAAAAAGGGAAAGCCGGGCGGGTAAGCTCTTTCAACGCTTTGCCGGGAAGAGCCTGGCCATGCTCTTTGAAAAGAGGTCCACCAGGACCCGGTGCGCCTTCGAAACCGCCTTTGGCGAGGAAGGGGGGCATCCTGTTTTTCTCTCTACCCAGGACATTCATCTGGGCGAAAAAGAATCCATAGAGGATACTGCCAGGGTGCTGGGCAGGATGTTTGACGCCATACAATTCCGGGGCTTCAAACAGGAGACGGCGGTGAAGCTCGCTGATTACTCCGGCGTTCCCGTATACAACGGCCTTACCGACCTTTACCATCCCACCCAGGTTCTTGCCGATTTCATGACCTGCGAGGAGGAGCTGCATGGCCTTGAAGGTAAAAAACTAGTCTATATCGGCGACGGTCGAAACAACGTGGCCCGTTCACTGCTTATAGGATGTCCGAAAATGGGGATGGACTGTGCCATTGTTGCGCCGGAGTCCCTCTTACCCGATCCGGCGTTCCTGGGGGA
>CBDUZM010000204.1:0-6038 GCA_965371685.1 uncultured Spirochaetaceae bacterium
CCACCGTATTCAACACTCTCTTTCATCCCTTCGATTATTCTTACACAGCTGTTTCCGCGGTCAGCATGACGGATGTAAAACAGTGGCGCAGCCTGAGGAATTTAACAGAAGAGGAAAAAATCGAGTTTGCCTCCTATCTGCGGATACCGTTGAGCGAAGATCACCGCAGCCTCTTTATGGATTACCTGGACGAATACGTGAAGGACAAAACCGATTATTTCGGGCGTATCGAAGCAATCCTTAAAAGTTTCTCCACCTATCAGTATGAAGTCGGATTCGATGACGATGTTTCTACCGCGAAGATGGCGGATTTTCTATTTCGGATAAAAAGCGGTGACTGTACGGAATTCTCCAACGCTTCGGCGATCCTGGCGCGGATAGCCGGTATACCAACCCGGGTGGTAACAGGTTATCTTTCCAGCAAAGGACTGCAAACCCCCGCACACAGGCGGGGCGTCCGGGCCTTGAGGGAAGCCATAGAGCCGTTAAAAGAGATTCCGGAGGACCAGCTAAATCTGGTTACCAACGCTCACCGGCATTCATGGGTGCAGTTCTATCTGCCTGATTACGGCTGGGTCGATTTTGAAACCACGGCTTTCGCAATACCGCCGGTGGGCGCCGGGGACCCCAACAACATGAATGTGGTGATTCCCCTTATTCAGCAGGAACCGCAGCCTGCGCCTGTTTTCCAGTTTCCCTGGCTTTTGGCAATTAAGCTGCTCGGTGTGCTCCTCATAGCATTGCTGATGACGCTCTATATTTACCGTTATGCAAGAGGACTCTATCTCAAAGTCAGGGCGGGAGGGAGCGATCGGGTCGCTCTGAGAGCTCTTTACCGAATGCTTCTTATTCAATTGGCGGAAGAGGGATACAGAATCAAGGAACCTTCACAGACCGCTATGGAATACACCCGGGACTATAAACATCTGAGTACTTTTTCGGAACAGTACACCTCTCTCCGTTACCGGGCAAAATATAGATCCGGGGAGAGGGAAAAATCGTGGGGAAAGATTCGTGAAAGTTACAGGAAGGCAATAACCCGGAGCAGGAGGAAGGGATTCTGGAATGCTCTAAAGCGTTTTTTTACCCTGAGGGGACTCATTCTTTGACGAAAAGGCATGCGTGCATTGTCACAGCAATACTTGTCCCCGTACTCTTCTTTTTTCTCTCCTGCCGTCATAGAGCGGACTGGCTGACGTACAGCGGAAAGCAGGGGCAGGGGCAGACAGCCAACACGGTGTATCCTCCCTTTGCTGTGAAATGGAAGCTGCGGCTCCAGGTGGAAGACAAACCGGTTCGAGCCTTCAACCCGCCGGTGGTGTTGGACGGAACCATATATTTCGGATCGTCTGACGGTAATTTTTATGCCCTGGACATAGCCAGCGGTTATATGCGCTGGGTATTCAATACCGAAGGCGCCATCAATTCGGTTCCCGCGGCGGACAGTG
Organism: uncultured Spirochaetaceae bacterium; assembly: GCA_965371685.1. Classification (GTDB taxonomy): domain Bacteria; phylum Spirochaetota; class Spirochaetia; order SZUA-6; family CAZLRN01; genus CBDUZM01. The sequence continues at coordinate 1,449 of CBDUZM010000204.1, forward strand.
CGAATGTCTACTTCGGATCAAACGACGGTAAGGCATACGCCTTATCCCGCAAGGATGGAAAGAAGCTCTGGGCTTTTGATACCGGCCATACGGTTCAGTCAAATTTTACCCGTTATGGGGACAGGATTGTTTTTACCAGCGATCTCGGCGCCACCTATTTTCTCTCGCAGGAGGGAGAAGAGACCCAGCAAATTCCGAATCTTGCCTGGCTGTACCATACCTTCCAGATTTATAAAGATGTCATGTATTTTGCGCCGGGACCGGAGCACCGGCCTGTCAGCTTCGGAGCATATGACATAAACAGGGGAGTCTATCTCTGGATCGTAGATACGCTGGGTGATAATGCCACCTGGTATTCCTTTCCTGCTCTCGAGGAAAGACGTCTCTACTATGCCACGTGCGGCGATTTCGGCGACAGATGGGAATTTGTATACCTGGCCCTGGAACGAGAGACCGGCAGAGTTCTATGGAGGTATGAGGATGACTCCCGCCTCGGACGCTATCTTCCCGCTCCTCCCCATGTGCTGTTTGACCAGAATCTCGATCTTCTGGACTATATGGCGCCGTCTTTATGGCGAAACAGGGTCATTTTTACAAGCGGCGATACGGAAGTCAGGGCATTTCATTCGAGGACAGGGCGGCTGGTTTGGCACAGGACGTTCGACACTCCCACTTCCAGCGCTCCAACTGTAGCCGGTGACCGGGTATACTTCGGTCTGCTGGAAGGTAAAGGCTATACCGGAGATGAAAGCCGGTTTGTTGAAGAAAAGCCTCCCAAGCTGGTCTGTCTTTCGGCCAGAGACGGGAAGATCCTGTGGGAAATGCATACAGAAGGGGCGATACTCAGTGCCCCTGTCATAGCCGGAAAATGGCTGGTATTCGGAACAGACCGCAATTACTTTTACGTGCTGGAAGAGGTTTTATAAAGATCTATCGCATCAACATGGGAGCGATGACCAACGAGACCACACTCATAAGCTTCATGAGAATGTCCATGGCCGGTCCCGCCGTGTCCTTGAACGGATCGCCCACAGTGTCACCGATAACCGCAGCCTTGTGAGCCATGGCGCCTTTGCCGCCGTAGGCGCCCTGTTCGATATATTTCTTGGCATTATCCCATGCACCGCCTGAATTCCCCATGAAGAGTGCGAGCATGATCGCGGATACGGCGGTGCCGACTAAAACGCCTCCGAGCATCTCAGGCCCTCCTATGAATCCAACGGCTACAGGAACGACAATGGCCATTATGCCCGGGAGTATCATGGACTTTAACGCTGAAGAGGTGGCTATGTCCACACACTTTACATAATCGGCGTTCGCCTTTCCTTCAAGGAGACCCGGGATTTCACGGAATTGCCGTCGAACTTCCTCGATCATGTCGAAGGCGGCGCGACCGACGGCGCCTATCACCATGGAAGAGAAGAGATAGGGCAGCATACCGCCGAAGATGATCCCTCCAATCACATGATAATCTGTCAAATCAATACTCTCGATTCCCACCGTCTCTTTGAAGGCAATAAAGAGGGCCAGGACTGTCAGGGCGGCCGAGCCGATGGCGAAGCCTTTACCGATGGCGGCGGTGGTGTTCCCGACAGAATCCAGCTTGTCTGTTATTTTCCGCACTTCATGGTCCATATGGGTCATCTCTGCTATACCACCGGCATTGTCGGCAACAGGTCCGTAGGCATCTACCGAAAGCTGGATGCCTGTTGTGCTGAGCATTCCCAGCGCGGCGATGGCTATGCCGTAGAGACCGGCAAGCTGATAAGACGCAAAGATTAGAAGTACCAAGAGGATTACGGGAAGGGCGGTGGATTGCATTCCCACTTCTATGCCGGAGATGATGTTGGTAGCAGCTCCGGTGGTGGATGCTTTTGCGATTCTCCTCGTCGGTTTACGAACATCCGAGGTATAGTATTCAGCAAAGACACCGATAAGTATACCTCCCACCAGTCCTGCGGCGAGAGAGAAGAATATCCCGTTAGAACCGTAACGCGCTCCTTGATAGGTGAAAAAAGAAGGCGCCAGAAAATAGACGACGGGATAAGAGAGGAGGATCATAAGTACGGCAGATCCCATGGTGCCGAAATTGAGAGCCCATTGGGGATTTCTCCCTTCCCGGGTCCTGACAAAGAGGGTGCCTGCGATGGAAATGATTACGCCGAATCCGGCAAGAATGAGCGGCAGAACGGTAAGAGCATAGGAATCGGCAGTTGCGCCTAAAACCATGGCGCCTATTATGGTAGCCACGTACGATTCACAGAGATCGGATCCGAGGCCGGCTACATCGCCCACATTATCGCCCACATTGTCGGCTATGGTGGCAGGGTTGCGCGGATCGTCTTCCGGTATGCCCGCTTCTACCTTACCTACAAGATCGGCGCCCACGTCGGCCGCTTTTGTGAATATTCCGCCTCCGACACGGGCGAAGAGAGCGACGGAGCTGGCGCCTAAAGAGTAACCGGAAAGCACAGGAATGATCGTGTTTTTCATGATTTCAGCGCCGGCGCCGAAAATTCTGAGATAGATAATGAGCAGCCCCGAAAGCCCGATTACTCCCAGTCCCACGACACTTAACCCCATTACCGAACCCCCTGCGAATGCAATACGAAGGGCGTGTGCAAGGCTCCTGGTAGCGGCTTGTGCTGTCCGGACATTCGCAGATGTTGCGGCTCTCATACCGATGAGACCGGCCAGGCCTGAGAAGACGGCGCCTACGACAAAAGAGACGGCGGCGAGTTTTCCATTGCCCCTGTTAAACACGGCTAAAAGGACGGTAATACACAGGATGAAGATGAGGAGAATCTTATAGTCCCTGGCAAGGAAAGCCATGGCGCCCTGGCGAATGAACTTACCGAGTTCCTGCTGTTTAGCTCCGCCGGGATCCTGTCTGTTGAGCCATATGAGTTTGCAAACGGCAAAGACAAGAGCCAATCCACCGGCGCCGAGAGTCAGATAAAGGAAGAGGGAATTCATGAAAAAGCTCCTTCCGCGATTACTGCACAAAATAGCAGATAAACGATCCGGTTTCAAGAACCCTGACAAATTCCTTGACTATTCGCTGTGTCCGGTTTAGTGTAAGGAAAAGATTCTTTTAGGAAAATCAAGTGTCCTGTTATTATTATCTGTCAGTATTTCCCATGGAGGCTCTTATTGCTTCCCAACTCAAACCGGAAGAATTCGGCAGTTATATGGCAATCGGCTCCAGAAAGGGATCTCATGAGAATTTCATCTATATGTCTCTTGAAGGGAATTTCGGCGACTATTTTGACTGGAAGTATGCAAAGGAAAAGTGTGTCTCTAACAGAAGCGGCAAACCGAAGCATTCGGTTTACCTCTCTGTTTACCGGGCTCTGGAACATATACCCATAGATGTCATAGGATCTCTCTATCTGGCTACCAGAGACGGCAAGGTTCTGGAGCTGGAACCGGGGGATTACAAGGTAACCGAAAATCATGCTGAATATTTCGTATACCAGGAGCTTTGTCCCATATCGCCGACGGTAGTCAGCATCTTGAATCCCACTGATTTTGCCCGCTACCTGACCGGCGGGAATCACAAGATATATGTTCCGAGAGTTATCTTTGCAGACCTCAAGGTAATAGACTTCTCCGACCCGGAGCACAGCGGAAATATAGGTGGAATATACGACAGAAAAATAGGGCATCTGAAAGACTGCATTGAAGAGCTTGCATCTTTTCCCGACAAGATGAATAAAACTTTTACCCGATCCAGCATCGAATCTTTCAGCTATCAGGTAATCAACATGGGCTTCTATCTGGCGGACAGCGAAAATATTCGGATATATCCTATGAAATCCATTGAAGAGCTGACCGAGCACCATTACTACTGGGCTAAATCGGCTTATATACTGTGATATTTTAAGGCTAAAACCTAAGAAATATCCTTGTATTGTGCTGATTAAGACCATTAAGATACTTACTGGGTGGCACAAAATAACGCTATTTTCAGAAACGGATCATTTTATTTTCTATGGCAAAGGGAGACAGGCCGATATTTCCCGGCACAATTACACATAAATACCAGGAGGATCTTCAGAATGCCAAATTCCCGCTTAATGGATGTAAGATCACCGCACATTGCCTCTGCCATACCTACAACACCCGTAAGGAACGTGTGCTCCCGGAATAGATCCTCCGCTACATGATAGGACACCGAAGCGATGCTATGACGCAGCGGTACTTGCACAAAGAACTGGAGGAGCGCCTCTTTGAGTTGTTTCCTGAGCAGAAGAAAATAGATGAAGCGTGGGGTTAATCCTGACTACAGTAAGTAGTTGATTTTCTTCGCTCTCTTTCGAATGTAAGCCTATCGCTTTTTAGCCTTGCGTTTATTTGTTTGTTCGTTTTTTGATCTATTTATCTCTTCCACGAAATCAATATCATGAGTAGATGGCATCTGATATGATAATTTTGTCTTGTTATTATGGTTCGAGACAGCAAAATCTCCTATAGTTATTATATCCATACCGATGAGCACGTCAAAATCACCCAGAATCCCGGGAGGCTGTAATACAGGTATTCCTATAATCTGAGCCCGATTGGGTAGATAAATATTAACAAAATATT
>CBDUZM010000205.1:0-6035 GCA_965371685.1 uncultured Spirochaetaceae bacterium
CGAAGCGGATATTCTCGAGCGGTTTCCGGAGATCGACATCATAGCATACGGCGAGTGTGAGAAGGCCGGGCCGATTCTGCTGGATCATCTCATTCACGGCAAAGACCTGTCACGATGCCCTAATATCTATTACCGGGAGAACGGAAAGGTACTCCGCAACGATCCCTGTCCACGAATAGAAGACCTCGGCCCCATACCCTACCCCGCTTATGAAAAAACCGATCTGAATGTGTACAACGGCATCGGAATGATGACATCGAGGGGCTGTCCCTTCCGATGCACTTTCTGCTCTGTGGCGCCTATATGGAACTTCGAGGCATATCATCGCTCTCCGGAAGACATCATCACAGAGATCGGGTATCTGTTGAAAAGGGGAAGCACCAATCTTTTTATGTTTCAGGACGAGTATTTTCTCGCCAGCCCGGAACGGGCAAAGGATTTCAGCAAAAAACTCATCGCCTCGGGTCTCAATGTCCGGTGGAAAGCTTTTGGTAGAGTCAATCTTATCGACAGGGAAGCCATGGAGCTCATGGCTGAAAGCGGGTGTATGGAGATCCGGTTCGGCATTGAATCAGGGTCGAATGAAATTCTTGAAAAGGTAGTGAAAGGTTTCGATCTGGAACAGGCGATTCAGGTTGTATCAGAAGCAAGGGAGATCTTTCCAGGTGTTGATGCATTTTTTATATGGGGATTCCCTTTCGAGACCATGGAGCACTTCTACCAGACGGTATTTCTGATGAATTCGTTCAGGATGATGGGCGTGAGGGTATTGCCGTCTCTGTTGTGCTATCTCCCCCAGACCCGCATCTACCAGGAAGTGGACAAGGACAAGCTGGAATTCAGTTACGAAATGATTCCGGAATACATGGTAACGGGACACGAAACCTGCAAAGGATACGGCATTCAGATCGACGATAAATACAGGCCTATCTACGATTTCATTGTTGAAAATAAAGACCTGTTCCCCGGTTTTTTCCACTTTGACATTAAAGGCAATATCAAGCCGAAGCTCGATGTTCTGATGGAATTCGGTTTCTACAAGAATATGACTCAGGACGAACCCACCGAGTCCTGTGGTGCCCATTCCGCGAAGATCACGAGCAGGAATATGCCCGATATGCGATTCCCGCGGTGCATGTCATTTTGTGGGACCACTTTCAGGTTGTAATGGTGGCGGCGGGCGCCTTGGTAAATTTAACAGTTAATACAAATACACCGAACAGGATAAGCACAATTCCGAGCCACTGGATAAAATGAAGCTTTTCATTGAAACCGATCACACCCCCTAAAACAGGTATTACAATATAGTTCGCTGAAAAAACAGGGACAATTCGAATCGCTTTGTCCCGTTTGTAAGAAAATTGAAGGATAACCATCGAGACTATGGAAAGGATGACCCAAATCAGAGCAAAGGGATTTGTTAAAATTTCTTTCGCCTGCGGCATCCACCCCGGCTGGTTCGAAGATGCTGTGTAAGAAGCCGATCTGTATGCTATTGAAAACCGCCGTCCGAATCCGGATATGGACACCTTTTGAAACAGTGGAACGAATCCACCCAGAGCGCCGGCAAAACCTCCAATAAGAAGACCTGTTAAAAGTTTTTTATTCATGATTATCCAGAGGACGAAATAGGGAATGACTACAATTCCCAGGAATATTAAGAGTATGTCCAACCGGAATTCCTCGGGGTAGGTCTCTTTTGTAAACGCGCCAATCAGGGCTGCCGCCCCCCAAGGATGATTGCTACACCGAGTAATTCACGCAAGCTGACTTTTTCTTTCATGATAAGCATGGAAAAAAGAGTCAGGGAAGCGAGCCCCGTACCCGCCATAGCGCCGACTATGGATACACTGCCAATGGATACGGCATAGAGAACTATAAATATCGATACTGAAGTCGCCAGGGTAGCGGTAATCCATATTGACAGACCTTTTACTTTATTCTTTTTATAGAGGCTCAAACCGATTTTCTGAGAAGCCTGTGCGATGTTCAACACAGAATAACCGATAAAAGCTGTTAGAATAGAAAGAACAGAGTGGTTCAAGATTAACTACTCCAGTCTGCCGAGATTATATTACATCCTCTCAGCTTGGAGAAGCTCTCCCAGAGCATTGAATAGATCGCGGGCCGAGGCGAAGGTCCGGATGGCTGTTACGCTCAGTTGCAGCCGGGTTTTCTCGAGCTCTATCTTTGTAAGGTGTCCCTGCCGGAATAGCAGTTCGGACTCGCTCAGAGAGAGCCGGGCCTGCTCCATTTCAGCCTGATCCATCGCCAAAACCTCTTCCGCCATAGATACACTTCTTGTCTGTATGTCCCGCTCGATCTCGAGGCTGAACCGTTCGGCGCTAATGTCATCGAGCTTGTCTTGAATGGCCTCCTCCAAATCACGCCTCTCGTCACCCCGGATATCAGCGGGAGAAAAGCTGAAAGAAAGAGTAGCCTGAAAATCCTCGAGCGGCACTCCTGCGCCGACGGAGAGGCTCAGGTCCGGCTTCCAGAGCCAGGTTTGCCTCAGGTCCGCCTGAAGCCGCCCCAGCTCTATCTCAAGCCTCTCGAGGGATTGAGAGATCAGCTCATAATCAATTGTTGAGCGCTCCAATTTGCCTTTCCGGTCTTCGATCATCGTTAGAAGATTATCCGGTTCAATGGCGCCGATCTCAACCATCTCGGTTTCGGGACCAAGCATGAGCCGCAGATCTTTACGGGCGTTCAGGAGGTTCTTCTCCGCATTGAATATATTCTTCCGTGCCGAGGAAAGAAGGCTGGCCGCTTCCTGATACTCCTCATAGGTAGCCTCTTCCATCCTGTAACGCTGTTCCATAACCTCAAATCGTTGTTCTTCGTAGCGGAGCTCTTCTTCCGCCTGATCCTTCTCCATCCGGCACAGAAGGAGATTGAAGGCTGCTTTTTCCGCATTTAAAGCCGCCTGCTGCCGTGTATATGTAAGTTCCAATTCGGCCTTCAGGAACGCTTCCTCGTCTGCAGGGTCCTTCAGACCGGCGGCAAAGGGTTTCAACGACAGTGATAGGCTGCCCGTTCCCTCCGTATTAACCTTCCCGCCCACACTGATCTGCGGGAGGATGGGGATCGAAATACTGGCATCACCGCTAAGATCTGCCGGCGGACCGTATCTCAGGCTGCCATCGAGATTGATGCGTGTGTTTTCAAGACTTGTTTGAACTTTAAGAGCATCCGCCGCTTTCTCCAGGGACCGGGCAGCCTTCAGGACGTCCCGGTTGTTGGCAAGGACCAGGGATACGAGCTCAGAGAGATTTACCGTGGTCTCTGCACCCAGGTTCATTAGAGAAAAACATGACACTAATACCACAGCCAGGATTGCCCGTTTCACCTCTATACCTCCCTTATCCCCTCGGCAATGCCGATTTTCAAAGTCGTAAACACCGGAAAGACCCCGAAGATACCGCCTATGATGAGTGCCACGGCGGCGCCGATGAGTATGGCAAAGGGATTGAGGACTCCCCCCGCAGCCTCCGTTACACCCATGGTCTCAAACAGCGGCAATAGAAGATGAGTCAGCGGCCGGGCGAAGATGAGGCTCAGAACAATGCCGAAAACTGCGCTCACCAGGCTGAGAATGGCGGCCCGGGAAAAATATTCCCGAATGATGTTCGAGCGGGAAGCCCCCATAGCGCGTTCAAGAGATATTTCCCTTGTGCGTCCCAGGATCTCCACCAGCATGATGCTCAGGATGCCGATCGACCCGGTTATGAGCAAAACAAAGCCCAGGATGTTCACTACAAGGGTAAAGGTGCTTACGGTTCGCCTGGCCTCTTCAATAGTGGCACTCTCTCCCCGGGGTGTGCCCTCCCATACAGTCAATTTGAGATCTTCGCCGTATTCACGCGTAAGGATCTCCCGTACCTGGGATTCCACGGCGACGATTCCCATCCCCCGGACCTTCATCACGGTTGTGGAAAGCATGAATCGCTGAATCATCTGGATATTGGCGCCCGCAGGGAGCATGGATGTGAAGGGAATCACAAGGTCGGCCACACTATAGGATTTTCTTTTAAGCTCACCGGGATCGATAAACACACCCACCACGGTGAAATTCTGAACAGTCGCTATCCGCCTTCCTCCTTCATGGCTGAAGGAGCCGCGGGCGGGAGGTTGAATAATACCGCCTAATGAATCGTTCGAAGAACCGAAGAGGAGCTTCGCCAGGCTCTCTGATATAATGACAACCTTGCTTCCTTTTTCCACATCTTCTTTGGTGAAAAAATCTCCTGCCGCAAGCTCGAATCCCATAACCAGGGCATACTCTTCCGTGGTTCCGACGACATTTCGTATCCGGTAAGTCCTTTCACCTACCTTCACCTCGTTCCAGAAGGCGCCGGAAATCGGCGCTATGGCATAGATCCCATCCACTTCACTGCGAAGGATATCCATGACATTTTCATCGATCTGCGGAGGCATCACTCTTTCCAGTTCTCCTTCGCTGTCATACTCCGCGTTGGAGATGTTCACGATAATGCCTTCATGCTCGAGCTCTCGGGACAGAATCTGCGAGAGATAGGTGCTGACACTGATGGCCAATATGAGCACGGCTACTCCCAGTCCGACCGTGATGAGAGTAAGCACCGATTTAGTCGGCGAGCTCGCCAGGCTTTTAAAAGCTAATTTTACCGTTTTCACTTGATTCCTCCTATTCGTATCGTATCGCTTCCGCTGCCGGTATCTTAGACGCCTGAATAGAAGGCAGGATCGTCAAAGCAGTAGTGATAAGCCATGAGAGGAACACACCGACGGCCAGCATGAATCCGGAAATGGCTGCAAAATCCAGGCTCGTTTTCATCAGCCTGGAAAGGGCCACGGACAGACCGGCGCCCAACAGCGCCCCGCCTATGCTGATGAACAGCGCTTCAACAAAGAACATCCGAAAAACTGCCGCCACAGACGCTCCCAGGGCTTTCAGGATACCCACGGATCTTCTTTTCCTCATGGCCCGGCTCAGCAGGATGTTGGAAACATTAGCGCCTGCAATGAGCAGCCCCGACAGGGCCAGGAAGAGGATGATGGTAACCAGCCGGCTCGTTCGGTCCCGCGCCTGCTCCGCCTCTTCCCGGGGAATTGTGATATTCACCAACCCGGGACCATAGGTCCTGTCGAACCAGGAAGTAAGCTGGCTTCGAGCTTCATCAAGCCTGCGCGAATCCTCCACTGTGAAGTAAAGGTTCGTGTTCCAGCCCATCATGCGGCGTATCATTCCGGCGCCGGCCCCCTGCAGATCCGGCATAAATGCCGCCGCAAAGGCCATGTTGTCGTAAGCTTCTCCGGTAGGCGTCAGTATGCCCACGATGGAATACAGCTGCATGTTCATCACTACCCGGCGGCCCAAAGACTCTCCGTCTTCGAAAAGGTTCTTCGCCAGCTCCGACCCCAGGATAAGGAGAGGTTCCCCCTTCTCCAGGTCCGACAGCGTAAAGAGGCTGCCCTCTGCGGCCTGCATATTCCAGGCGTCGAAAAACTCAGGGCTGACCATGTAGCCATCCATCTCCTCCATTACAGGCTTAGGTCCATCCGGCAGAGTAAGATTCTGCATCCGTTGAAGCCAGTCCTGTGCTTCACGAGGCATGGTGGATTCGGCCGTGGAAGATCCTTCCTCCCCGGATGATCGGTCGGTCGGCGTCCTCCCGGTGTCCTCCCGAGCAGCTGGTGCTTCTGCAAGATCCCCCGGCTGGGAATCTTTCCCCTGCTCGCCGGTCGGAGGCGCTGCACTCTCCGATTGATTACTTCCTGATGGCTGGCCCCCTGAACGAGTACCGCCTCCCGATCCCTGTCCGAAACCGCGGAAATCGGGCACCCCGAGGCGGAAGTGGGCGCTGTTCATAAGGTAAGCGTACTGCACATCCTCCGCCTCCTCCCGTGCCGCCAGGTCCGCCGACGTGAGAACAATCCTTTCAGTCGACTCTTGAACCATGGCAGGGAGGTCCATATCCTCCGACTCCTCCCGGATTGTCACCTGGATTTCCCTGTACCTGGTGGACGATAGGAGCTCTTCCGATTCGCGCACG
>CBDUZM010000206.1:0-6023 GCA_965371685.1 uncultured Spirochaetaceae bacterium
ATAGTATCGATAACTTTTCCAACTGGATTGGGGAGGCAGGAAGGAGCAGGATCGATCATCGCCCCCGGTTTGCATGAATTCGATATTCATGTACCATAGATGGACGATAAACGTTTGAAGCGGCTTTAAAGGAGAATTATGCACCGGAAATTTATTAGAGTTCTTCTCATCCTGCTCATTGTGGCTGTCAATATAGGCTGCGACCAGGTCACCAAATATACCGCCAGACAGACTCTTCGCGGCAGAGGTACGGTAATGGTGATCAAGGATTTCTTCATCCTGCACTATGTGGAAAACGAAGGAGCTTTTTTAAGCTTCGGGTCCAACTGGCCGGAAACGGCCCGGCAGATTTTCTTTATAGCAGGACCCGCCATTATGATTATAGCCCTCCTCGTCTACATTCTTACGACGAAGCATATCAGAACAGCCCACCTTGCTGCTTATTCCTGCATTATTGGCGGAGGGATGGGCAACATCATCGATCGTCTTATCTATGATGGACGGGTCGCCGATTTCATGAATCTCGGTATTGGGAGTGTCAGGACAGGGATATTCAATTTTGCCGATCTATCCGTTCTTCTCGGCGCCGTCATCCTTGTTTTTACGCTCAGGGAGAAAAAAACAGCGAAAGAGACGGCCGATGCCGAGGATTCATGACCGGCTCCACGACCGCTATTCCCTTATCCGATCCCTGGGACGCGGGGGCATAGCGGAAGTCTACCTGGCACAGGATGAGCTTATAGGGGAGCGTGTGGCGCTGAAGATCCTCTATCCTCACCTGGCCCGCCAAAATATCGTTCTGGAGCACTTCAAGAGAGAACTTGTCATTACACAAAGCATAGCCCACCCGGGTGTAATCCGCATATTCAATCTTGTTGAAGACGATAAAACTGAAACTGTCTTCCTGGTAATGGAATATCTTCCAGGCGGCGATCTAAAAACACTAATCGTAGATCAAGGTTCCCTGGATATTGACCGGGCAATACTTATCACCAAAGAGACTCTCTCCGCACTCGGGGCAGCCCATAACCTTGGTATTACACACCGCGACATTAAACCGCATAACATTCTTTTTGACAAAAAGGGAAAAGTAAAGATCACCGATTTCGGACTCGCCCGGTGCAGTGCGCTGATGGGGATCGTTACTTCAACGCACATCATGGGAACACCCGAGTATCTGGCGCCCGAGAGTGTGCAGTCTCAATATGTAGACTCTCGTGCGGATCTCTACGCAGCAGGGATCGTGCTCTACGAAGCGGTCACGGGCCGACTGCCCTTTGTCTCCAATTCACCATACCGCACCATTCGACTGCAGACGGAAGGCAGTCCCGTTCCTCCCTGCCGGATTAATCCCAATATACCGGAGCAATTGGAACCGGTTATTCTGAAGGCAATCGAAAAAGATCCCGGAAGTCGATTCCAGACAGCAGAGGAATTTATAGACGCTCTTGGAACCACTCACCTGCAGCAGGAACCCGTGCTGCAGGAAACACATCCGTACCCCCAATACCGGGGCGACCTTATGCTGCTTTCTTCACCCCGCAGCAGAGAAAGCGGCCGAAGGGAAGTCCGCACGGAAACCGGAGAGGAACTCTCCTACAGAGTTGTTGTGACAGGCCCCGGAAAGCCTGCCGAAAAATTTAATCATGATCTTAGGTACAAATGTCTTCGCATTCTACAGAATGCTAATGTAAACACAGAAAGACTCAGTAAACATCTTCCCAGGCTGCCGTTTGTGCTGCTCAAGGGAGTCGACAGAGAATCGGCGGACCGGCTTGTAAAGAAGCTTGGCGATTCGGGTATCGAATCCGCTGCTCTATCAAAACAGGACAGGGAACGAAAAAAACAGGTCGAGTTGTCGATATTCCGGAAAGTCTTGTCAATGACACCGCGTTTCTATGCCATTATATTGGGAAGCTCTGTTGCAGTTATCTCAGGCACCGGCCGTTTCCCCATAGTGCTGGGCATCTTCGGGATGATGCTTCTGGGAGTACCGGTGTTCCTTTCCATACGTTATCATTCGCCCGAAGTGTTCCTGAAGAAAACCGGTTACGGTAGACTAATAATGAATCTGATAACTATTGCATCAGAAACCTCGAATGCATCACTCAGGACGATCGCTAATCGAATCTTGAGCAAAGCAGATGTGCTGCTCAGAAGAGCCGGGAAAGAATCGAATTTACCGGCGGATTTAAAATCCGAAATATCAATCGGCGTCGAATCTCTCGCCCAACAGGCTGCCGAATGGATCTCTGAAGCTCAGGAAGTAGACGACCGACTAAAAAGTGTTAATGAAACTACACTGTACATCGAGGCAGAGGAGCTGGAGGAAAAACTTATCGCCGCGGAAAATACCCGGCAGGCAGACAAGCTTATAAGAGAAAAAGCGGATCTCTTTACTGCAATAGACGAAAGAAGATTACAGGAACAAAAAAGGGAGTGGCTGTTTGACAAGCTTCTCTCCCTTTCCTCGCGTCTCGACGCTTTCGTTGTCCGTCTTGCGTCAATCAAAGCGCAAAGCGCAAAAGAAATTGCCGTAAGGCTGCGTGAAATCGGTGAGGATTTGAATATAATGGCTTCGTCTGTCGAGGAAGTCGATTGACATGGGAAACCCGCCTTATGAGCGATAGAAAATCCAGCGGTGTTTACGGCAAAGATTTCCGGATCGACCGGTACAGGATTATCCGCGAGATAGGTTTTGGAAGCTGTGCGGTGGTGTATCTTGCCCGGCACGATCACGAAAAAGATCACGAAAAGGCTGCGCTGAAAGTTCTTCACCCGCATCTTGCCTCCGACAAAGTAATACTCGAGAGATTTCACCGTGAGGTGGCGATTTCTCGAAAGCTCGATCATCCCGGTATTGTAAAAATCTTTGACCTGGTGTCCTGGGGTGATATCGAAGCAATAGCGATGGAATACTGTCCCGGAGGCAACTTGAAAGGATGGCATACGACAAATCCTGACGAGCTCCTTAATTTTACCCGGCAGGTTGTTGAGGCTCTTGGATCGGCGCACCGGGAAGGTATTATTCACAGAGATCTAAAACCTCAAAACCTCTTGAGAAGCGAAAATGGAAAGATCAAGATATGCGATTTCGGTTCAGCTCGGCTGCAGAACCTGATCGGACTGACTACAACCTCCATGTTTATGGGGGCGCCCCTGTACGTACCGCCTGAAACATTCCTCGGGCACCCCCCGGACCCCCGGACCGATTTTTATGCCCTCGGCGCCATCCTTTACGAGGCAGCCGCGGGGCGTCCTCACACAGATTCACCTTTTAACGGCGGCAATACGCAGAATACTTTCGTAGAACCTAACAGCTTCTGCCCGGAATTGCCGGAAAATCTAAACAGCTTAATTCTCTGCATGCTGGGACCGGTGGAACAACGGCCGCCGGATTCAAGATCGGTACTTCACATGCTGGAGGGTAAAGCTTCAATACGGGCAGTCTCCTTAAAGAAATGTCTACATTGTGATGGGAATATGGTTGAAGATGCCACTGTCTGTCTATCGTGTGGAAAGGCTGAAATATCGATCAAACCGGACAACAGCCTCGATGCCCACACTCTGATTTTGAGAAAAATTTCCGAAGACGTCGAGGTCATGCAGCGTTTCGAGGAGCTTCTTCGAGCGATCTCCGGCAGCGAAGCTGTTGAGATCAATTTTCTAACAGGCGATGCAAGACTCTATTCAAAAGAGGAACGTAAAAGGGGAACAAGACTTCCTGTGCGAATTCTCGACTATCTCTCCCGAAAAGATGCATTCGTGCTTCAGGAAATTTTTAACCGGATTGGTGTTAAAACAAAAGTTAGTTCAGATTTTTCTTTAGTGAGGACGAAAAGCGGTCCGCTCATATCAGCAAAATCAGGCGGCATTACCATCCCGGCGGCCGAGAATTTCTTATCCTCAGCCGCCTGCCATACCTCCAGGATATCTGCTGCAAGACTGGGCGATTTTTTCTCTGACCTGGTCATTTCAGGATATCGCCTTGCCAGGGAAGCGGCGCAGCATGAGCTCTATTCATTGCTGTCGGAACAGATAGATAAGCTAAAACATCTTATTCAGTATGTTATTGAGTATGTATCCGCCATGGAAGACTATTTGGGTACAGTGGAGCTGGGAAGCATCTATGCGGAAATACAACGACTGGATAGAAAGCTTGCCGGAACAACCGAGCAAACCGAAGTCGATGATCTAACCCGGCATAAACTTGAACAGCTTGAAATCTATGAAAAATATCAGGAGATCGAGTATGATCACGCCCGGATTACAGCGGGGCTGCTTCAGCTTCAAGGTCTGATGAACACTCTCACGAATCAAATACTTGCCTCGAGCAGCAAACGTGACATCGAGAAGGGATCTTCAGAGATGATGAAAATACTGGCAGACCTGGAGCTTGAGATTCGGAAATAAAACAAGCGGAATCTTATCGGGATTTTTTGACTCTGGCCGGACGGATAAGGGAGGCTGAATGATAGCCGCTTAAGATACACTACTTCTTTACTTCTTTAACATACATATTCATTATATGTATATTTGTATGTATAGGTAATACATACCTGGAGAAACTAATGGGTAAAACCACAGTTGTTATTGATGACAACCTTATAAACACTGCCTTGAAAGTTACTAAATTAAAAACCAAAAAGGCGGTTATCGAAGAAGGACTTCGAGAAATTATCAGAAAAAAAAATCGCGAAATTCTTCGCGAAGAACTCGGTACATTTGATCTTGATATTACACTGGAATCACTTCATAAGGATAGAGCGGATAAAGGAAATTTATGATTCTTATTGATACTTCAGCCTGGATTTTTTCTTTACAGAAAGATTATAACCCTTTAATAAAGAACGAGATCCATCGTTTTCTAAAGGAAAATGAAGCTGCAATAAATGGTATGATTATGCTCGAGCTACTTGCAGGCACGAAAACAAAAAGTGATTATGAAAGACTGAAAAATAGATTGGAAAATCTTGTATATATAGAATCCACAAAATCCTTGTGGGATTATTCATCTGAAAAAGCATATACATTGCGCCGAAATGGAATTACAGTTCCGCATTCCGATATGTTTATTGCTGCTTCTGCTCTCCAGGTTAATGCTATTCTTGTACATGCTGACTATCACTTTGACTTGATGGCAGAACATATTGGACTAGCTGTTGAAAGCATGGTGAAGTATATATAGTGTTTCAGGAGGCTGGTAAAAAATCCCGGCAGTGCGGTCCGGACAGTAGGTAATTTGATTATCATATTGCAGGGGTTTTAATATTTCGTTTGGGGGATGATTTTGAAACCCGCAAGCTCAAAATGTTTATCAAAAGAAAATACCCGCTTGATTCGATTCTTGGACATAAGTACAAAGGATATGCAATCCGTGTAGCTTACTTCAAGGTTGGAATATTTCTCAAACAGATCAATTGCCTTGAGTTCATCCTCTCTAACCGGCCGTAGTATTGTTATTGTATCAGATAAAAAAATATTGCGGGCTCTTTGTGCTGCAAATTTATATCCTGCTCGACGTCCAAGCATGGTAAATGTTTCATCCAACACAAAATTGCTCGTGAAGCATCGTTCATTATGAGTTTGAAGGTTTTTCCAGTACCTTATTGCTTCATTATAATATTGATCCCTTTTTAAATGACGGGCTATAAAAGCGCCTGTATCTATGTAAATCACTCCTTATCTCCATAGAGATATTTATCATGATTTAGAGAGAGATCATCCGGAATTTTCCCGCTGAACACTGCATTATCTGATAAGAAAGAATCATCCTGTACCGTATCTATTTTTTTCCTTACTTGTATTTTAAGAGATAACCTGATCAGTTCACCTAGTGAAATTCCCATTTTTTCTGCTTTTCTTTCCGCTTTTAGTTTTAAATCTCCAGGCAGCATGATTGTTGTTCGTTTCATTGCATACTCCTTTGCAAGGTTATATATACATAATAACATAGCCATAACTTAAAATCAATTTATTTTAACTCGATTTTTCAGGAAGAGTTGCCGGCATTAATTGTCTAA
>CBDUZM010000207.1:0-5989 GCA_965371685.1 uncultured Spirochaetaceae bacterium
AGCCGCCACTTCCCTCTTCATACTCTGGATGAACTTATCTTTTATGGGGGAAAGAGCGGGAGAGTACAGGGAAGGGGGATGACCCCCTTCCCTCATATTTTTTCTATTTCTTCAGCCTGATCGTTGTCTCGGTTCCTTCGCGAAAAATCGTGAATTTCCACTCTTTCGCTTTCGGGTCGTTGATGAGCTTGTAGAAATCCATGGCTGACTTCACATTCTTTCCGTTTATCTTTTTGATTACATCACCCGGCCTGAATCCGGCGACATTTGGAGCGCTGCCCTCTCCAACATGAGTAATTACTACATTACCTGCGCTTTTGGATAGATCGAGCTGGCTGCGAATCTGGTCGGTAATAGCTGCGACCCAGAGTCCCGGCCATATATTACTGTCCTGAGCAGCTTCATCGGGGCGTTTTGCCCTAAAGCCGATCTCCGCCGTTATTTCAAGTTTTTTACCGTACCTTATCAACTCAAAGTCAGCTTCCTCTCCGGCGGTAAGATTTGCCACAACTCTGCTGAGGTTGGCGGAGTCGCTGATAGGCTTCCCGTTTATCGCAGTGATATAGTCGCCCGGCAGTACTCCTGATTTATCGGCGGGGGCGCCCTTGAATACCCCATAGACCAGTGCGCCGTCCTTTCCTGTCAATTTCAGATCCGAAGCCACCTCGGCGGCCGACTGCGGTGAAAGATTAATAATGACACCCACCCAGCCGTAATCAACGCCGCCTTTGTTAATAAAATCGTCGATCGCTTTTTTTGCATTATTGACAGGTATGGCAAAACCCAGGCCGATGTTTCCGCCGGATTGGGAGGCAATCCAGGTGTTGATGCCAATGATCCGGCCCTGTATATCGACAAGCGGACCGCCGGAGTTACCCTGGTTAATGGCCGCATCCGTCTGAATGTAGTCGGTAAACCTGCCGAATGCGTTTCCCGAAGCCGAGTTTCTCCCCACTGCGCTGATGATGCCTGCCGTTACAGTGGATTCAAAACCTAATGGATTGCCGACGGCGAGAGCCCAATCCCCGACTTGAATTCGGTCCGAGTCACCCAGCTCCGCTACAGGCACATCCTCTTTGGTCTCGAACATAATTAAGGCAAGATCTATGTTGGGATCGTTCCCCACCAGGGTTGCGGCGAACTCTCTTCCATCGGCAAGGCTCACGCTGATCTCCTCCGCTTCGCCGGCTACGTGGTTGTTGGTCAATACATAGACCTTGTCACCCGTCTTTCTCACAATAACACCGGAGCCCATTCCCGGCCGGCGGAACTCCCGCTCTTCCGGTGTTTGACTGGAATCCGGCCGTCTGAAGAAAAAATCAAAGGGTGAGCCAAAACTCCGCGCCGGCTGCTTTATAATATCCACCACATTCACCTCGACCACCGCCGGTATTACCTTCCGGGCAACCGCCCTGAAGGAGGATTGAATGCTCTCCAGCGCCGCTATTCCCTCTTTTGATATGTCCACATCCTGAGCATAGAGAGATCCTGCCATGGAAAGCATGAGAATTAGGAGGATACTTATTTTAATTATCGTGTTCTTTGGTCTGTTCATTTCCTTCTCCTTCCGCTCTATAATTTGAGAATAATATACACTTCTTATCTTTCAGGAACCTTACAGGAAGATTACAAATCTGTAATGTTTGTATAATAAAAAAGGAAAAATCAGACAGGCAGGGGAAGCTCAAAAGCGAAGACTGTGCCTTCCTCAGGCGTACTGTTGACTGCAACAGAGCCTTCATGAGCCTCCACGATAGCTTTTACCAGACTCAAACCCAATCCCAGTCCCGGCGCCTCCATGTTTCGATCGCTCCGGTAGAATCGATCCCAAATTCTTTCCAGTTCGTCTTCGGGGATCCCCATGCCTGTATTCTTTATCCTTACAACAGCACGGTCTTTTCTGCAGAAAGCTTCGATCTTAATAACGCCTTTAGGAGGCGTGTATTTGATTGCGTTATCCAAAAGATTGACGATTACCTGCCGCAGGCGATTGACATCGATCGAAACCTGAAGCTTTTCAGAAATGTTCACTGCTACACTGACATCCTTCTCCTCGGCAGGATATCGATACAGCTCCACCATATCCGTCAGCAGATTGGATAAGTCCATTACTTTCCTGTCAAGCCTCATCGCTCCTGTTTCCGCCTCTGAGATGTCCATAATAGTATTCAACAAGGTAAGCATGCTCTCAGATTCCTTTATACAGTCCGATAAAGCCTCGCGGCAGAGCCGCGGTTCACCGGATGACTGCAGGGCCATCTCAGCCTTTCCGACCAGTCTCGTCATCGGCGTTCGCAGATCGTGAGCCACATTATCCAGGGCGTCTCTCATGCCCTTGATGAGCGTGTCTATCTTCTGAAGCATCCTGTTGAACAGAAGGATAAGGGTATCGAGCTCGTCGCCTGTGCCCTTTGACGGAATACGGGTGTTGATTTCTCCCGTTTCTATAATCGCACGAGTAACGCGAATAAGATCATGGATCGGCTTCAGGGAGCGAAACGAAAAGAACAACCCTCCTGCAAAGCTCAAAGCTATGAGCGGCACAACCATTATCAGATAGATGCGGCGAAAGCGCATCAGCGTCTCCAATCTGTCTTCGATGCTGAAACCAATTTGCAGAAGGTTATTATCGGGAAGACGAAGGGATGCAAACTCCACGATTTCCCTGCCCGATCCGATGTGCAGTCTGACAGGTTTATCGCCTTCAGTGAAATCGATCGATTCAAGACTTTCCGGATCGAATCCCGGCCACTTTGCAGGGACATACAGGAAGAGCGTGCCGTTCTTCGCGTCCGCTACTCGAATAAGAGAGGACTCACCCCTCCCTATATAGCTGTGAATGAATACCTCTTCTTCCAACAGGTCTATCCCATTAATCTGATAGAGGGCCCAGAACTCCAGCAGACGGGATTGAACTTCCAAATCCTGCTGCCTCTTGAGTGAGGTGAACAGGAGGGTATAGGTAATAATGAACAGCAGCATGGAGCAGACGAGGAATATCCCGGAAAAGAGGGAGGCCAAACGAACGTTAAGAGATTTTAAGGACATACCCTACTCCGCGTACCGTGTGGATAAGGCTCTCTTTAAATCCCCGGTCGATCTTGCTCCGTAGCCGGTGCACCAGGACGTCCACCACATTAGTCTGGGGGTCGAAATGGTAATCCCATACATGCTCCAGTATCATGGTCTTCGAGACCACGTTGCCCGCGTTGCGCATGAGATATTCAAGCAGGGCAAACTCACGCGGCTGCAGTTCTATCTTCTCTCCTTCTCTTGTCACCTCATGGCTCAGGAGATTAAGGCTGAAATTTCCGACAGTCAGAGCGGCGGCCGAAGAAGCCGCCGTAGATCGCCGGATTAAACCCTGTATTCGAACGAGAAGCTCTGAAAAAGAGAACGGCTTTGTAAGATAGTCGTCACCGCCTGTTTGAAAGCCTTTAACCTTATCGTCCACGGAACGTTTTGCGCTGAGAATGAGCACAGGGGTATTTATTTTTTTCTGTCTCAAGGTATCTATAAGTGAAAGACCGTCCAGTTTCGGGAGCATGATATCAACAACAATGACATCGTACAGTGCCCGAAGCGCCATGTGCAGCCCCAGCTCTCCGTCGGCCGCCTGGTCGACGGCAAAGCCTGACTGCTTCAAGCCCTTCGCCACGAAGGATGAGATGGTCTGATCATCTTCCACCACCAATATACGCATAATAATGAACCGCAGTGATTATAAAGTAATTCATTAGAGAAGGCCGAGTCAATGAAGAAAAATCGTATCCAAAATATAATTATAATTGATAAATAATATAAACCAACATATAATATCAATATGAAGCCTATACAGATCATGATGGATGAAAAACTGCTTAACGAGCTGGATGCAGACGAGGAAGTCCGCCGACTGGGACGGTCGGCAGTATTCCGAAGAATGGCAGCCGAATATATAGAGCATCACCGTTGTAGAACCATCTCGAGCATGTACCGCAAAGCATACGGGAAAGACAGCGAAGGATTGGGGAAGGAATTCAATGGCTGGGAGAATGAAGGCCGATGGCCCAGCAAGTAAAACGCGGAGAAATTTGGTTTTTCGCCTTCAAACAACCGGACAAATTGCGACCGGTCCTGGTCCTCACACGGCAGGAGGTAATCGAACTGCTGCACACAGTCATGGTGGCGCCGATCACCTCAACGATTCGGGGAGCTCCAAGTGAAGTCATTGTCGGAATCGAGGAAGGCTTGAAACACGATTCCGCAGTAAACCTCGATCATATTCAGACTGTGGAAAAATCAAGGCTGCATCGTCGTATTGCTGAAGTCAGCCCTGAGAAAATGAAAGCCGTGTGCCGCGCTCTTGCGATCGCTGCCGGCTGCTGATATCTCAGCGATTCCAGCGCTCTTTTCTTTCTTGACGAACACAGCCCTCGTGGTACAGTTTGTATTGATTTAAAAAGGAAGGAAATTTTCATGGGAGGATGGCTATAGATATGTGCGGAATCTTCGGCTACGTTGGACCCAAAGCGGGTGCGGGCCTTTTAATGGAAGGTATAAAGCGCCTTGAATACCGTGGATATGATTCCTGGGGCATAAGTCTTGGGGTTGAGGGACTTGATCCAAAAGGAGCTTTACATACCCGAAAGGAGGCAGGAAGTATTGCACAGAGCCAATCCCCGGATACAGGCGACACCGGCAAAAAGGGAGAACGATTCTGGGGTGGGATAGCCCACACACGGTGGGCGACCCACGGAGCACCTTCTGTTGTTAATGCTCATCCGCATTTAGACTGCACAGATACTATTGCAGTTGTGCATAATGGGATTATTGAAAACTACTCAAGCTTAAAAGAGAGGCTTAAAAAAAACGGGCACAAATTTAAAAGTGAGACTGATAGTGAGGTTATTGCACACCTTATTGAGGAGTTTGTTTCTGAAGGCCTTGACTTGAGCCGTGCAGTACTCGACACCCTTAAGCTCCTTGAGGGAACATACGGTCTTGCAGTCATTCGGGCACAGGAAACGGGCATTATTATAGCGGCTCGAAAAGGCAGCCCAATGGTTATTGGCGTTGGAGAAAACGAAACACTCCTGGCAAGCGACCCGGCTGCCCTGGTTTCATTCACCAAGAATGTTATCTATCTGGAAGACGGAGAGATGGCTGTCTTGAGAGCAGAGCGATTTGAAACCCACGACCTGAATGCTGTTCCTATAGACAAGCGGGTTGAAGAGATCGCCTTTGAGCTTCCCGCGATTGAACGTAAAGGATATGCACATTTTATGCTCAAGGAGATCTTTGAACAGCCGGTAACTATCAAGAATGCTCTTCGCGGGCGTTTGATTCGTTCTGAAGGTACAGCAAAGCTCGGAGGGCTTGACGATAGAATACTCCGTTCGGCAAAACGATGTCACATTATTGCCTGCGGAACATCATGGCATTCCGGACTCATTGGCAAATACCTCCTTGAAAACATCTCAAGAATTCCAACCCAGGTGAGCTATGCAGCAGAGTTCCGGTATGCAAATCCAATAATTGAGCCGGACACCCTTGTGATTGCCATCAGTCAATCCGGGGAAACTTCGGACACCCTGGAGGGGGTGAGAGAAGCGATTCTACACGGTGCTGCAACTATAGGAATCTGCAACGTTGTAGGCTCAAGTATAGCTCGCGAGTGCTCTCAGGGAATATATCTTCACGCCGGCCCTGAAATTGGTGTTGCTTCTACAAAAGCCTTCACCAGCCAGCTTGTAGTGCTGGCGCTGCTGGCCTTGCATTTGGGAAGAATGCGGGGAATGTCTCTTGGTGATGCGCTTCGGTTTCTTGACTCCCTTGAGAGATTACCCGAACAGGCGGAAAAAGTCCTGGAAGGTAATGAAATCATTCGCCAGATTGCCGCAGCGTACAGTAAATCAGCTAACTTCCTCTATATTGGACGGCTCTATGAATACCCGGTTGCTCTGGAGGGCGCATTGAAGTTGAAAGAGATCTCCTACATTCATGCAGA
>CBDUZM010000208.1:0-5987 GCA_965371685.1 uncultured Spirochaetaceae bacterium
GATTGTCATCCTCGAAGACGATTCTACCCCTGTCTCCTGCGATTTCAAGGCGGTCTGTGCCGGGGAACTCTCCGGTGGAAGCGATGAAAGCCCCTGTGGCGCCGTTGGGATATTCAAAATAGGCATTTACATCATCCTCTACCTCTATTGTGTGATACTTCCCCAGCGCGCAGAAAGCCCGGATACGGCTCGGCATACCGCAGAGCCACCAGAGAAGATCGAGTTGGTGCGGACACTGATTTAAAAGTACACCCCCGCCTTCGCCTTTCCATGTTGCCCGCCAATTTCCGGAATCGTAGTATGCCTGATGTCTGAACCAGGTCGTGATAATCCAATTCACACGGAAGATCTCTCCCATCTCACCGCTGACTAAAAGCTTTTTTATATGCCTGTAGCGGGAATCGGTTCGCTGGTTGAACATTGCTGCGAATACGAGATTAGTGTCCTTGTGAGCCCGGATAAGCCGCAGACAATCCTGTTTATGAACCGAGATGGGTTTTTCTACGAGCACGTGCAGACCCCGGGTGAGGGCTTCAATACCTATGGTTGTATGAGTGTAGTGGGGAGTTGCGATAAGCACCGCATCCACCTTTCCGGAATGTATCAACTCGGTGCTGTCCGTAAAAGTGCTCACGTCTTTGTAGCTGTCCATCGCCGCAGGATTGCTGTCGCATACAGCGGTGAGCTCGCAGCGGTCAATTTTCCCGTTTATGACTTTTTTGGCGTGATTTCCACCCATCCCGCCCACTCCGACAACGCCTAATCGAACATTTTCCATGGATGGAAGATTCGCATAAACCCATATTATCTGTCAACCCGACAGTCAGCTGAAATGAGAATTGTTTTGACGCTCTTTACCTGCTTGACACGATGAAAAAAAATATAGAAAGTAAAACGAAGATGAAATTAAATCCTTCCGAAAGAGAAAAGGAAATACTCAATCTGATAACGGCCGATCCGTCTTTAACAGTTACAAAGCTGGGCCGGCTTCTAGAGGTTTCGTCGGTAACTGTTCGATCGGATCTCAGCAGCCTGGAGTCACAGGGTTTGATAATCCGTGCTCGCGGAAAAGCTTCGCCGGCATTTCATCCTGAAATTCTACGCAGGCAAAAATCCCGGATGGATGAGAAGAAACGCATTGCCAGAAAAGCGGCTTCCCTTGTGGAAGAGGGGGACACGATCATTATCGAAGCCGGGACGACCACCTCTCTCATAGCACGGTACCTGGTGGGAAAACGAAATATCCGTATCGTT
Source organism: uncultured Spirochaetaceae bacterium (assembly GCA_965371685.1). Taxonomy (GTDB): domain Bacteria; phylum Spirochaetota; class Spirochaetia; order SZUA-6; family CAZLRN01; genus CBDUZM01. The sequence goes on from CBDUZM010000208.1 coordinate 1,255, forward strand.
ACAAATTCCACGCTTATTCTGCCTTATGCCAGGACAAATCCGGGTATCCATCTCTCCATGATGGGCGGAACTTTTCGTCCTGAAACCGAATCGATGGTCGGCCCGGCAGCGCTCGAGCAGCTGGAGAGTTTTCACGTTCGTTTAGCTTTTGTAGGCACCGATGGGTTTTCAGTGGAAAATGGGCTTTCCAGCCATTTTTCTGAAGCGGCAGCGGTTTTGAAGAAGATGGCGGAGAGGGCCGATAAGGTGGTTCTCGTGGCCGATTCCTCCAAGTTCGGCAAGACCGGGTTTGTCTGCACTCTGCCTATTGACGCTGTCAGCATGCTGATTGTTGACAGTGCTGTTAGTGACGAAGCTGTCAGGGATTTGAAAAGCCATGGGGTGGAAGTAGAAATTGTCAAATAACAACTATTTGACAGGCTTTATGTAATTGAATATAATAAGAATGAAAGAATATAGTAAGAATATAGAAAGAAATAGAAAAGGAGTTTGAAAAATGGCCACGCCTGTTATCATGCCCCAGCAGGGAAATACCGTAGAGAGCTGCCTGATCCTGGAGTGGAAGAAGGGAGTAGGAGAGAAGGTCTCCGAAGGAGATACTCTCTGTGTCGTGGAAACGGATAAAGCGGCCTTCGAAGTGGAAGCCCTGGCAGGGGGTATTCTCCTCGCCCGATTTTTCCGGGAAGGCGAAGATGTTCCGGTTCTGACTAACATTGCGGTAATAGGCGGGGAAGACGAAGATTACGATCACCTCCGCCCAAAGGAAAAGGGCTATGAGGGGGCAGCTGAAAGCGATGCGCCCGGCAGGGGCGTTCCGGAAGCTCTGACAGTACATGCGGAAGCTGCCGCTCAGGAAACCTCTGAACAAACGGCTGAAATATCGGCTAATAAAAAGGTTAAACAATCGGTGTCTCCCCGTGCGCGGCGCCTCGCGGAAAAGCAGGGTATACCTTTAGGCGAATTAAACGGCACAGGCCCGGGCGGCCGGATTATCGAGAGAGACGTGCACCAGGCAATGGAAACTCGCCGGCCTGCAGCACCACCGGATATAAAAAGCCCGGGAAAGAGGGAAGTGAAAATCGGGGAAGCAGCGGTAACGGAAATACCTGTCAAGGGAATTCGAAAGCTGATCGCCGATCGAATGCTCGCCTCCCGCCAGAGTACGGCGCAGCTCACCCTCAACAGGAGCGCCGACGCGAGCACGCTTCTTGAATACAGGAAGAGATTGAAAACGAGTGGGGAAGATTACGGGCTTTCAGATATAACCATTAATGATTTCCTGCTTTTTGCCGCAGCCCGGACCCTGGCGTCTTTCAAGGAATTGAACGCTCTATTCAGGGACGAAACAATCTATCAGTACGAAGCGGTTCATCTGGCCTTTGCAGTGGATACCCCCCGCGGGCTGATGGTTCCGGTTATTCGCAGCGCCCATTTACTGAGTCTGAGGGAGCTGGCAGAGGAGGCGAAACGCCTCTCGTCAGCATGCATCGAAGGAGGCGTCAACCCGGACGAGCTGTCAGGAGGGACCTTCACTGTAACCAATCTGGGTCAGCTCGGTATCGAGAGCTTTACACCTATACTGAATCCCCCTCAAGTGGGCATCCTCGGAGTGGGGGGTATTGCGCTGAAACCGATCCAGAGGGATGAGGTCGTTTTCAGACCGCACATAGGCCTTTCTTTAACGATCAATCACCAGGTGGTGGACGGAGCGCCGGCTGCCCGTTTTCTAAAACACCTTTCCCGGGGGCTTGAGGATTTCGAGCTTCTTTTAGCTGAGTAGAAAAGAGTATGTACGATCTTATCATTTCAGGAGAAGGATATGCCTAAGTCAATCCTCATTGATCCAAAAAAGGTACGCCGTACGGAAACGCTTAAAAGCAGGGACATACCCCTGAACCTGTATAAGAGCGACCCGGACGGAGAAAAAACCCGCTATGGATCTAAAAACTTGAGCCGGGTCTATAACGATATGCTGTTGATACGGGAATTCGAGACATCCCTTAACGAGATCAAAACGAAAGGGGAGTATCGAGGCATTAAATACCAGCACCGGGGGCCGGCTCATCTTTCCATCGGGCAGGAAGCATCCTCGGTCGGCCAGTGCCTGCCTCTGGGAGTCGAAGATTTTATCTTCGGATCCCACCGGAGCCATGGAGAGATCATCGCCAAGTGCCTTTCAGCCATCGAAAAGCTCGATGAGGATGCTCTTCTGGCAGTCATGAAAGGCTATATGGACGGCAGGATCCTCCGGGTTGTAGAGAAGGGCCATAAAGGCGGTGTCAAAGATTTGGCCGTCGATTTTATCCTTTACGGTGTGCTGGCAGAGATCTTCGCCCGCGACACCGGCATCAACCGGGGCTGGGGAGGTTCCATGCACGCCTTCTTCGCTCCCTTCGGCAGCATGCCGAATAATGCGATTGTAGGCGGCTCTGCCGATATCGCCACCGGGGCAGCTCTTTTCAAGAGGATCAACCGGAAACCGGGTATCGTTATCGCCAATATCGGCGATGCCTCTTCCGCCTGCGGCCCCGTCTGGGAAGCCATGATGATAGCCGCCATGGAACAGTACAGGACCCTGTGGGACAAAGAGATCGGAGGCGCTCCTCCGATCCTGTTTAATTTTTTCAATAACTTCTACGGCATGGGAGGCCAGCCGGCCGGGGAGACCATGGGTTTCAAAGTACTCGCCCGCATAGGCGCAGGCGTGAACGAGGAAGCCATGCACTCGGAGAGGGTAGACGGCTACAACCCCCTGGCAGTGGCGGACGCGGTGGAGCGTAAGAAGGCAGTACTGGAGGAGGGCAGGGGACCTGTTCTGCTCGATGTAATCACCTACCGGCTTTCCGGGCACTCCCCCTCCGACGCCTCGGCATACAGGACGAAGGAGGAGATTGGCCTTTGGGAAGAGCAGGACTGCATAGCCGACTACGCGGATTATCTCCTGAAAAACAAACTCAGCACCAAGGCGACTCTGGACAAACTGCGTAAAAAAGCCGAGGTGCATGTAAAAAAGGCGGTGGAGAGAGCCGTCTCGCTGGAGGTTTCGCCGCGTATTTCTATGCAATCCGAAGCCGTGGGTGAAGCCATGTTCTCCAACGGCCGTGTGGATAAGATGGAGGACCGGAATCCGGAAGTGCTTATTCCTATGGAAGAAAATCCGCGCCTCAAGGCGAATGCGCGGAAATCACGGAAGGCTCTTGACGACCAGGGGAAAGCCCTGCCGAAATCCAGGGTGCTGGCTTTCAGGGACGCACTTTTCGAGGCAATGCTGCACCGCTTCTATATCGATCCCACCATGGTCGCCTTTGGCGAAGAGAACCGAGACTGGGGAGGGGCTTTTGCCGTCTACAGGGGACTCACGGAGTGTCTTCCCTACCACCGCCTCTTCAACACCTCGATTTCCGAAGGCGCCATCGCGGGCTCGGCGGTGGGATATGCCCTTTCCGGCGGCAGGGTGGTGGCGGAGCTGATGTACTGCGATTTCATGGGAAGAGCGGGGGATGAGATCTTCAACCAGATGTCGAAGTGGCAGTCCATGTCCGCCGGAGTGTTGACAATGCCCCTGGTGCTGAGGGTTTCGGTGGGGAGCAAATACGGCGCCCAGCATTCGCAGGACTGGACATCTATCGTAGCCCATATACCGGGACTGAAGGCGATGTATCCCGCCACACCTTACGACGCCAAGGGAATGCTCAACCTGGCGCTGAGAGGAACCGATCCTGTGGTGTTCTTCGAAAGCCAGAAGCTTTACGATATGGGAGAGTTGTTCAATCCTGAAGGTGTGCCGGATGGTTATTACGAGGTGGATGAGGGAGAACCGGCACTGAAGCGTCAGGGCAAGGAGCTTACTATCTGTACCATCGGTCCGACTCTATACGAGGCAGCGGCTGCGGCGGAGGTCCTGGAAGAGAAGTACGGATTATCCGTTGAGTTGATCGATATCCGTTTTATCAACCCTCTCAACTACGATGTCATCATAGAATCGGTGAAAAAGACAGGAAAGCTCGTTCTCGCCTCGGATGCCTGCGAGAGAGGCTCCTTCCTGCACACGGTGGCTTCCCATGTCACGCAGGCGGCGTATGATTATCTGGATGGGCCGGTAGTCGTCGTGGGGTCTCGAAACTGGATAACGCCGGCAGCGGAGATGGAGTCCATGTTCTTTCCGCAGAAGGAATGGCTGATCGACGCTATTCACGAACGGCTCTATCCCCTTCCGGGCCACGAGGTGAGCACCAACCAGAGTGCCGCTGAGCTGCTCCGGCGCAGCCGGGAGGGTGTTTAGTTACGGCTGTCCTGCAGCTCTTCCGGCGTCTGTCTGCCGGTCAACCGAGCAGTTTTTCGATGTCCCTGTCCCTGGGAACGATGACCTGGGCGACCGATTCAACCTCTCCGCTCTCAACGTTTATTATCCTGCCGAATATGACTACGGAGCTGGACATTTCGATAATCGACCCGGTCACAATGTAGTCGGCTGTGAGCAGTTTGCCTACACTGATGGCCTTCGTTGTGTCCATAAGGTCGGTGAGGGCAAGCTCCTGCTCCTTCAGGACGGCATCCAGGTTGGACCGTTCCACCATCTTCAGTGTGTCTATCTTCGCTATCTCGGTGACAGCCATCTCGTTGAGCAGGTTCAGCAGTTCCGAAGATTCGTCCGCTTTGGCCGTAAAGCCGGAAACGGCGATAACACCTGCTCCTTTCACGCTCAAATCCAGGGTCATTTCCCGGAAAAGGTT
>CBDUZM010000209.1:0-5946 GCA_965371685.1 uncultured Spirochaetaceae bacterium
CAGAAGACCACTCTTAAGAATTTTATTTAAAATAAGAGGCCATAGAACGGGGAAAACAAATAGAATGAGGAGGAATAAAAGATAACGACTCCAAGGTGGAGTTGTACTTTGTAAAGCAATATCAATCAACCAGAAAAGCAAAGCAAAATTAATGCAACCAAATGCAATAATTTCGACAGCTTGTTCCGCAACCTTCGGCTTTTCAGACGGAACGAGTAAACACCAAACCTTAAGTGATATCAGCCCCGGAACAAAGAAAACGAAAAAAAGCAGTAACTTATCTATGCTTAACAGGTCAGTCATTTCTTTAAACTAGATCATTAAAGGTTAGTTGAGATAATACCGCATTAAGAAATTCCTCAATAGTCACAAGGCGCCCATGTTTGTCATGCGGAAATACATCTGCAGGATGCTGAGCATTGTCTTCATACGCCAACAAAGCAGGTACTTCCCCGAAAAAACTACCTGGATTGCGGTGGGTGCCAAAGACTTTTCGGATTTTATATTTTTTTACAACCGAAGGCGCCCAGGCTTTAGAGTAATACTCGAATTTTTTATCCGGGCTAATGCCGTTAACATCAATAAATTTTTTTTCACAGTTGCTTTCATTTAGACTACTTAGCTTCCCTAAAATAGTCTCAAGTAATTTAGCGTCGGTTTTTTGACTGTCAAAATAAAATTCTAAAAGCATTTTGCTTCCTTTTAGCAGTATATATTTTACTACTACTACATCTACAGTATATACAGGCTTGGAGTACATGTCAAGGAATTTATTAATGTAGACTGTGGTTGATGGAAAAGTGGTCAAATATAAGAATACGGGGGAAATAGCTGAATTGCTTTTTGAAATAGGGGAACTTGACTACAAATGACGGTAAAATTTATGATCTGGCGCTATAATCTGCGGCTGCCACTCCACCCAATAAACAGACCGGACCCTTGCTGATCCATGAATAGACAGATCAACCGGGACTTTCATCTACTCATCCTTATGCTTTTTCGGCAGTGACAGAAGATCGACTCCTCCGAAGTTGTTAAAAGAGTACCTGGTCGCAAATCCTATCAGGTACTTAATGGGAATCCGTCTGTAGCAGTATGGCTCCTCCTAGGTCAACTGATCGAGTAGATCGTGGCGACCTAAAGTCACCACTGGAATGTCCATTCCATCGTCTGGTAAAGCTCAACTCGACGCAGCAGAAATCAGCTCGTTTAGATAGGCATTGAGTTTTTCCCCATAGTCCTCCTCGAAAGGACCTTTTAAGTTTTTAACCTTAATTGCCGCCACCTCATAGACCTTCTTCATTCACTTGCCATCCAAGATTCGGTTGAGCTTCGCGGGAACTCTCGTGCTCTCCTCAATACAAGTTGTCATCAGGGAGTAACCGGATTCCTTCTGATTGATTTTTATTTTCCTTAATAAGCCTTTGCTCTTTCGCGGTGGACCTCCGATATGGGTAGGAAAGCCGAAGATATAGAGATTGGCATCGATCATTGATTTAAACTTAGCAGCCCGTATTGATAAAACATGAGCATCATGGCCTTTTTCAGTCAACGACTTTCCCGCATATTCGACACAGATCTAATTGTTACCAAAGATTGAATGGTAGACAATAGAAAATTTAATGGCTTGAGCCTCCTCGTCCTATTGTAGGAAACATATAATTCATTGACAACCTGGATACCTCTGTTGGCCTCACAGAATGAAAAATGAAATACATGAAAATTAGGTAAATGTCCCCGATAGTTTCACACGGGAAGGTTCGCTGAGATTAAATCTATTTGTTTTTTCACGGTGTACGCAGCTTTTTTAACTCCATGCATATCATTCCGCAGGGCATGCTCTTCTGCCTGAACGGCAACGGACGCAATCTGAGCAAGCTCCAGATTTAACGCCGCGCCTTTTATAGAGTGGGCGGCTTGAACCGCCTTTCCGGCATCGCTGTCTTCGACGGCTCTCGCAAGCTCTTCCACATCGGAAAGGGTAGTCTTGACGAACTGATGAAGGAGACATAACAGGGTGGATTCATCGATTTCTAGACGTTCCGCCAAACCTTTCAGTTTCATTCTTTCTCCCGTTGTCTTGCCGGAAGATATACCTTAAAGGTGCTTCCCATACCTTTCCTTGATTCCACATCGATGTATCCGCCGTGCCCCTTTACGATACCATAAACCGAAGCCAGGCCAAGACCGATTCCTCTTCCCATCTCTTTTGTCGTGTAAAAGGGCTCGAAGATATGCTCCTGGACTTCCCTGTCCATCCCGCCTCCCGTATCGGTTATAGAAAACATTACATAGGTGCCCGACTTCGGATCATAGAGATTGGAACCCATTTGCTCATGGGTCGTATTTTGAGTATTTAGATAGAGTTGACCGCCGTTTGGCATAGCGTCTCCCGCATTCTCCAACAGATTGTCAATAACCTGCCCAATTTGATCCGGGTCTCCCTCTATTTCTTCCAGATTGCCGGCCATCTCTCTATAGACAGCTATTTCTTTTCTTCTTCTCTCATAAGCTATCAGGGTTTCAATTATCAATTCGTTGAGATTAATCGGCCTTATCTCGTATCTTGCCTTGCTGGTAAACCTGAGAAGCTGTCCAGTCAGTTTACCGGCATCTCTAATCTGCTCCTCAATGCTCTTTAACCTTTCAAAATGTGGCTGTTCAGGACTGAGATCCAGTAGCATAAGAGAGACATTTCCCTGAATAGACATCAGTATGTTGTTGAAATCATGAGCAATTCCGGCAGCCAGAGTGCCGATAGATTCCATTTTCTTCGCTTCCCTAAGCTGTCCTTCCCACAGTTTCCGCTCTGTGACATCGTTGACAATTACAAGAGCTTTGTTTTCCTCATCCATAAGAGGAACAATTTTAATTTCAACATGCTTTCCGTCCAGAATGAATGAGGTTTCGCCGTTCGATCTCTCCAATAGATTTCCTGCTGCAACTGACTCACGCAATCGCCCTCGATCGGCCGCTTCAAAAAAGTCGAGGAAATTCGATCCAAGAATATCTCTTTCTTCAGCTCCGGCAAGTTTCAGGCCGATCCGGTTGGCGTATACGATCCTGCCTTCTGTAGTGACTTCGAAGATCCCTTCATCCATACTCTCTAAAAGCGTTTCGTAATGTGCCTTCACAGAGAGAAGCTCTCTGGTGATCTCCCGGGAGTGAACCCCCTGAAGCCCTCTTATCGTCTTCTCTGTTCCTCCGTCAAGCCGGGAGATGACTTCGAGCACGTGCTTGCCCATAGTTTTAAAAGGACCTTTGGCGATACAGGCATTGGCGCCATAATCTGCGAAATTGATTTCCTTCCCTTCGGCCGCAATAGCTGAAAGGATAACAAGGTGCGTCCTTTTAAACCCGGGTTTCCTTCGAATCATACGGCAGAGTTTTTCGCCGCCAATATTAGGCATGACCAGGTCAATGAAAACTACATCGGGGTGGAAGCTCTCAAGAATATCCAGTGAGGAAAGCCCGTCTAACGCCGTCTTCACCTGGTGACCTTCCTTCTCCAGAGTATGAGACATATATTCCAGCATAACGGGATGGTTATCTACTACGAGTACTTTCAACATAGCTCTAAAATAAGATATTTTAGCTGTGGTTTGCAACTACTAAAACGCACCGGCGCCGGTCAGTATCTACCGTGCTTTTCCACAAGATCGCGCATTATGGCAATTCGATCCTCTTCAGCACCCGGCGGCACCTGGTCTCCGGCATTGGCAATAAAACGGGAATTATGCTTTTTTAACTCGAGCCAGCAAAGAACCGCTTTTTTGAAATCCTCTATGTCCGCACCGGGCAGCCAGAGGTCGGGGGAAACACCTCCGGAAAGGATCATATCCGGTCCCGCCTCTTTGCGGCACTCTTCGGGATTCAAGTCGCCCATTGGAACCGGCGTCACCGCATCGGCGCAGTCGGCCCCGATTTCCCGGAACATCCCCAGAGCGCCTTTCAGCTTACCGTCAATATGGACGGCTGCGTATTTCCCTGCTTCATGCAGCCGCCGTATCGCTTCGACGTAATAAGGCTTTGACCATTCAGCGAAAAAATGGGGGGGATGAATATCACCCGAGAAGTTGTCGCCTATAATAATGATTTCCGCAGGAGATGCGGCCAGAAGATCGATGGCGAGTAAGCAGCCTGCATTGATTTCATCCACAATCCGGTGCATTGTTTTATTCCAGTCCGCCGCTGCGTAAATGGTTCCCTCTATCCCCAGCCAGTAGCTTAAGAGATACCCCATGGCGCTGTAACCGCCGGGCAGGTAGATTACTCCGTTATCTCCCGCATAATCGTTCCAGGCTTTATACCGATCCCAGCGGGGTCGAAATGTCCTGCTTCCCAGGGCGTAACCGAGCACTTTGAGGTCCTGCTCGTTTTTTATTCCCCACTCCGCAATAGCCCAGGAATATGTGTATTCATCCCATTTTCTCCTTCGCCGTATGCTGCCGATGGGAGTTTCATATTCCCAGAGGATCTCCATTCCGTCGGGACTCTTAACGGTTTTCGCTGTAACGTCTCCGGCAAAATCGACGTAGTAGAAGCTGCCTTTATTGGGCATGTAAAAACCGGCCCCAACCTTTTTGTGATAGTCGATCAGCTGATATTCCGGCTTTTCATAGGAAGTGCTGAGATCCCAGGGCAGCTTATTCTTCTGATAGAACCAGTGGGAAAGGTCCAGCATATATGGAACGACATCAGGGGTTTCTCCTCTATATACAGCGAGGATCCTTTCACGGAGTGTCATGGATTTTCTCCTATATCTTTTGACTATGGTAATCCAATCGTTATGACGGTGCAAGCGCCTGCAGTCTTCCTCTTTTTGTGTTATATTTTAAAGTGATGTTAACAATTCAGCTTTTAGGGGATGTTAGAAATATAGATATTGCTTTCGATGCACTGGGCGCTTTCGCAGTCGACGCGTTTAATCCCGGCGAAATCGAACAGCTTTGCTCTCGCCTTCCGCATAACCCCAATCGTAACATTTTCCTATGGCTTCTCGAGGTCGTTCTAGATATATCCGCTCCTGCCTTCTGGTGGAAACAGATCAGCCAGCATACGGTGGAGATATTTACAATGCGGCGGCAGGACGCTAAAGACAAGACAGAGAGAATGCTTGCTGCTTCCGATTTTGAAGGACATATCTCCAAGGAAAAAATAATCATCCTCAACAACTATATTAGAGACGGCCAGCCCGAAACCGCTCTTCGTCTTCTTCCCGCAAATTTTATCCAGAGGGGATATGTAAAGATCAACTACAAAACCCTCAACGAAATCTATTGCTCCAAGAATACCCTCACTGACGAACACTGGTCTTCTTTTATTCAATTTCTTGAGACTCTTCCATACAGGAAGCTGATAACAGATTGTCATTAACGCGCATCAAGCGATGCGGAAAAAAGGGGGACGCCATGCAAAGATGCCCATGGCCGGCAGACAACGAGTTAATGATTCAATATCACGATACCGAATGGGGAGTTCCTGTTCATGAAGATGTCAGGCATTTCGAGTTCCTGATACTCGAAGGCGCCCAGGCCGGTCTCAGCTGGCTGACAGTGTTGAGAAAAAGAGAAAATTATCGAAAAGCATTTGACGATTTCAACCCGGAAAAGATCTCCGGGTACGGCAGCAAAAAGATCGGAGAGCTATTGAAAAATCCCGGGATTATTCGCAACAGACTGAAAATCGAATCTGCCGTCAACAATGCTAAAAAATTCCTGGAAATTCAGAATGAATTCGGCAGCTTCGATTCCTATATATGGCGTCTGGTGGACAACAAGCCCATCATCAACAGCTGGAAAAAATTGTCTGATATTCCTGCTAAAACCGAAGTCTCCGATAAAATCAGCAAAGATTTGAAGAAACGGGGTTTTAAATTCGTTGGATCTACGATAATGTATTCTCACATGCAGGCCGTCGGCATCGTGAACGATCACCTTACCCGGT
>CBDUZM010000210.1:0-5935 GCA_965371685.1 uncultured Spirochaetaceae bacterium
GAAATTCCAGTAGCCCGGAAAGTGGTTCCCCCTGTACAGGAGAAACCGAAATTCCTGGTCCAGTGTAAAGCTACTTACAGCGAACTCAACACTGATCTGCTAAGGGCACTTTGATGATTGTCGAGAATAAGCGAGGTGTTAGACTTCTTGAACTCATCGAGACTGGTGACGAGAACGTCCCGTGGTCCAGCTACCATCCACCGTGAACATCTTCTTGACGATAAGCCCCTTCGCAGTGCCATACCGTTAGAATATAGTGGAACACCGCCGTAATCTGCTCTCCCATCGAGGTGATGAAATCAGCTATCGTGGAGAAGTGCGGCCGGGCATCTGCAGCCAGGGCTGTGAATACCATCTTCTCCTCGCATGCCTGTGCAATCCGTCGACTGCTCACGATCCCGCGTGAATAGGCGAATAGAATCACTTTCAGTAAAATTACCAGATCAATAGCCGGCGCCCCGGTTTCATCGTTTTGATACCTGTCCTCAAATACTGCCAGGCTGATCTGTTTATAAATGAGATAGTAGATCGTGTACTCAAAGGTACCGGTAAGAGCCTCGATTGTTCATAGGAATACTCGTGGTATCGTGCAATCGTCCCCCATCCCATGCGTTCTACATGCACATCCTACACCAAAACTGAAATTTATGATACTTTTTCTACAGGCTTGTTAGTGCGGATAAAAACTGTTAATAATGACGGAGTAAGAAAATGCCACTATACAAATTCAATAATGAAAACTTTGTAGAAATAGATACAACAACATTTATTGGAGAGAAAATACTAGAGCGCAAACACCTACAAACAGCATTAAAGATAAATATTAATGTTGTCGCACCGGATTGCATGGTAATCGCAGAAGAGTTTTCTGAATGGTCAAAAAGCCAACGGAGAATCGATTTATTGGCAATCGATAAAACTGCAAATATAGTTGTAATTGAATTGAAAAGAAATGATACAGGCGAACATATGGAACTCCAAGCTATTAGATATGCCTCAATGGTATCCACGTTAACCTATAAACGAGCTGTAGAAATTTATCAAAACTATATTAACAAAAATGACTTCAATGTAAACGCAGAGGATAGATTATTGGAATTCTTGGAATGGGATTAACCACAAGAAGAAGATTTTGCAGAGGACATTCGAATAATATTAGTGTCATCTGATTTTTCAAAAGAATTAACGACTGCCGTGATATGGTTAAATGAAAGAAATCTTGACATAAGATGTATACGTCTTATTCCTTATAAATATTGTGATGAAATTCTTGTGGATGTTCAGCAGATTATTCCATTACCAGAAGCTGAAAATTATCAGGTAAAATTCCGTCAAAAGACTGAAGAACAGCGAGAAGCTAGGAAATCCAATAGAGATTACACAAAATATAGATTTAGAAATATTGAATATAATAAACGAAAATTAGTATTTGCTGTCATAATGGACTGGATAGAGAATAATAAACCAAAAGATTTTAAGGAATTAGAAAAAGCATTCCCTCAAAATACAAGAAAAAGCGGATTATACTTACCATATGAAAAAGCCAAAGAAGTATACGAACGGCAGCAGATTCCAAGACATTTCTTAGGAGAAAATGAAATATTAATATTTCAAGATGGATCTAAATATGCAATTTCAAATCAATGGGGAAAAGGAAATATAGAAAGATTTATTAATCGTGCGAGAGAAATTGGAATAGAAATATTGGAATCATAAATATTTGTACGCATAAAATAGGTTTTGAACCTGATGCATTCTCGCCGCTTCGCTTGCAGCTGATCCGCAAACCGCTGACTTCGATTATTGCCTGCTGCCAAGTTTAAATTGATGGATAGGGAGGAAGAGTATGGAAGATAACTCAGTCATCATCATCGGGGCCGGGTCTGCGGGGCTTTCGGCCGGGATCTATGCCCGGATGAATGGTTACTGCACGCAGATCTTTGAGATGCACAACTTGCCGGGTGGCTTGTGTACGGCCTGGAAACGCAAAGGGTACACCATTGACGGCTGCATCCACTGGCTGGTAGGCTCCTCACCCCAGAGCGGAATGCATCGCTACTGGGAGGAAGTCGGCATTGCCAAGGGGCGCAAATTTATCAACATGGACGAATACATGCGCTGTGAGAGCGCCGATGGACGCACCCTCATCCTTTACACAAACGTGGACAGGCTGGAAAAGCATCTGCTGGAGTTTTCACCTCAGGACGCCAAGCCCATCAATGATTTTATCCAGGGTATCCGGATGTTCCTGGATTTTGACCAGCCCTCCGAATCAGACCCTCCGTTCAAACGTCTGCAAAAAGGACTTAAGCTTGGGCTGATTCTGGCGACTAAATGGAGAAAAATGCAGAAGTGGATGAAAATTACCACCGCTGAATTTGTAATGCGCTTTAAAGACCCAGCGCTCCGCGAAGCGCTGAGGGAAATGTGGTTTCCGGAATTCTCGATGTTCTTTATGTTTTTCACCTTTGCCCACCTGCACAACAGGAATGCGGGTTACCCCATCGGCGGTTCCTTGCCCATGTCGCTGGCTTTGGCCAAGCGCTACACTAATCTCGGGGGAGTAATCCATTACGATAGGCGGGTGGAGAAAATCCTGGTGGAGGGGGATAAAGCGGTGGGCGTCCGGCTGTCGGATGGGAGTGAGCACCGCTCCGGGCGGATAATCTCCGCGGCAGATGGATATACCACCATCTTTAAGATGCTGGAAGGGAAATACGCGGATGAAAAGACACGCGAGCCTTACGAGAAATGGCCCATCGTCCCGCCGCTGTTGTTCGTGGGAGTGGGGGTGAACCGCTCTTTTGCCAATGAGCCCAAAACGGTCTCTGGCATGAGTTTCCCCTTACGCCAGCCGACGGAAATCGGGGATGCGGTGCGGGACAGAATGCCGATCCACATTCTTAACCAGGATCCCACATTGGCGCCGGCCGGCAAGACCAGCTTGGTGGTGATGATGCCCAGCAGTTACGAGTATTGGAAAGAGCTAGCGCAGGATCGGGCAGCCTACAAGGAGAAGAAAGACCAGGTGGCGCGCACAGTGGTGGAACTGCTGGACCAGCGTTTCCCCGGTATCTCCCGGCAGGTGGAGATGGTGGATGTGGCGACGCCGTTGACTTTTGAGCGTTACACGGCTAACTGGAAAGGCAGTTTTGAAGGCTGGCTGCTCACACCGCAGAACTCGTTCACCGTAATGAGCCGCATGCGCCAGACTCTGCCCGGTCTGCATAACTTTTATATGTGCGGACAGTGGGTCGAGCCGGGCGGCGGCCTTCCGACCAGTGTCATGTCCGGCCGTCGGCTTGTGCAGGCGATGTGCAAACAGGACGGGATAAAATTTCAAACTACAGTGGAAATAACAAAGTGTATTTAGTACCAGCTTTTAAAATAGGCATATGGAAAGCCTGTTACCTCTTCAATTTAGAACTGCCTGGTTTTCCCGATCGTGGTAGTTGTGTGCTTTAACATATGCCTCGACTGTTGCAATTGGCGGCCCCCTAAAATGTTTCCAGGGTTGACTCAGTGGGTGGATTCAGCATAAAGAAGGATAATCAAAAAGTAATACGAGTGTCTAGCCTGATCCACCCCGGGAGGGAGAAAAGGCAAGGGGAAGGGAAGATGAAAGCCTTAAGACTGGTATTCAGCTTTGCACGTAACTATAAAGGACCTCTGGCAATCGCTGTCATATCAATGATCCTGCTGGCCGGTGTTGAACTCCTGGTACCCTGGATCATCAAAACGTTGATCGGAGTCGTCAAGGATCAGGATCTCAGCCAGGCAGCCTTGAACCTGATCCCGCGGCTTACACTGCTCGCCCTAGGAGCCTATCTTCTCCGAGGAGGTCTGCAATTCTTGAGAAGTTACATGGCTCACATTGCCGGTTGGGGAGTGGTGGCCGATGTTCGGAACTACATCTACTCACACCTTCAACGCCTGTCTCTTCGTTTCTACGAAGACAAGCAGACAGGCAGCTTGATGTCCCGGATGGTCAACGACTCCGACATGTTTGAGAAGCTCATATCCCACGCTGTTCCCGACCTTTCCGTGAATCTTCTGACACTGATTGGGGTCTGCGTGGTCCTGTCCATCATGAGCTGGAAGCTCATGCTGCTCAGTTTCATACCGGTTCCCCTCATCATACTTGCGATGAGGGGTTTTGCTAAATATGTCCGTCCGGCATTCCGAAAACGGCAGGAAGAGCTCAGCGAGCTCAATGCGACCCTCAACGACAATCTCTCGGGAATCCGGGAGATTCAGGCTTTCACCCGGGAGGATTCGGAAGCCCGGCGTATCGGGGATCACATCAATCGCTATATGCGTTCCCTCCTCAACGCCCTTCGCCTGATGGCCACCTTCCACCCCTTTGTGGCTTTCAGCTCCTCCCTCGGCACGGTGCTGATCCTGTACTTCGGAGGAAAGCTGGTTCTCTATCAGGCACTGCCCCTTGAAGACCTGGTGGCATTTTTTCTCTACCTCAACCTTTTCTACCATCCCATTATGGTCTTGAGCAGCGCGTGGGAGGGTGTCCAGGAGGCATTGGCAGGTGCGGACAGGGTTGCCGAGCTCCTGGAGGAAGAGCCTGACGTGAAGGAGAAGCCCCACGCCCGCAAGCTCCGTCGCGGAACTCCCGGAGAAATCATTTTCGATAATGTGAGCTTCCGTTACGCACAAGGGGATATGATCCTGGAGAATATAAATCTTCACATACGCGCTAACTCTATGGTCGCTCTCGTCGGTCCTACCGGCGTGGGTAAGACGACCCTGGTGAGTTTAATACCTCGCTTTTACGATGTCTGTTCCGGATCCATCACCATCGACGGACACGATATCAGGGACCAGATCCTGCGGAGCCTGCGGAGGAACATCAGCATCGTTTCCCAGGATATTTTTCTTTTTCACGGTACCGCGCGGGAAAATATCCTCTTCGGCCACGTAGGGGCGGGAGACAAGGAGATGATGCGGGCGGCGGAGATCGCCAATGCCCACGAATTTATCAACCAACTGCCGGATGGATATGACACCCTTATCGGTGAGAGAGGTGTTAAGCTCTCGGGAGGTCAGAAGCAGCGCCTCGCCATCGCCCGTGCCGTTCTCAAGGACGCTCCCATTCTTATCCTTGATGAAGCCACCTCCTCAGTAGATACAGAAACCGAGAAAATCATCCAGGAGGCTCTAGAACGATTGATGCGGGACCGAACGGCTATCATCATCGCACACAGGCTCTCCACAGTGCGGAAAGCGGACAACATTGCAGCGTTGGAAGGAAACCAGATCGCAGAAATGGGGACTCATGAGGAGCTCATCGCCAGGGACGGCATGTACCGTCGGCTGAGCTACGCACAGATGGAAATCGAGGCAAAGCTCTAAGAATTGAAGGAATCATGAACGAAGCAGTAATTTTCATGATTATGTTGTTTTCCGGCATAGTGAAGGACACGGAAATCAAAAAAGCCGGTGAGTATCTCGGCGCGGATTTCGTCGGTGTAGCCAGGGCGTCGAAGCCGGCGCTTCATAATAGAGTTTCGGATCTGAAACAGGTTATGAAACTGAAGGTATAGGACCATTCATTTTGTACTTTTGATATTGGGAAAAGCGGAGTAGAATAAAAGCACAAAATGTGCCAGATGTTCGTTCTGCTCTCACACAGCAAAGAAGCTTAATTGGATGTTTATGTGGAAATCTAATCTGAGAATATAGGAGAGATAACAAAGTGTCTTTATACTACAGACGCTGGCAATAATGTTTATAAACAAGAGTGTACGGGAAAGAAGTCACATCCCCGTAGAGGCAAGACAAAACATGCTTGAGAGATATATAGGCATCATCGCTAATTTTATCTGGTTATTAGCCCTGGGCTATTCTATCTTTTTACCTATTCAACTTGGCACTGCCTGGTTTTATTTTGGCTGTTCTTTTTGTGTTAGTGGGTTAACCT
>CBDUZM010000211.1:0-5932 GCA_965371685.1 uncultured Spirochaetaceae bacterium
AAAAAAAAGATTTCAAGAGGAGAGATGCTGTCAAATCTCATACTAGATTTGGCAGCTTTAAATCCACAGTGGAAAGGGGAGACCCTGGACTTCCTTCAAAAGCAACTCCGTGAAAAAATCAAACCCTTGTGTCCGTCGAATAAAGATCTGAGGGCGGCGGCACGGATCCTTAAAAGTTTCCTTTTGGATGTAAGAGATACAACAAACGAGTCTCAGCGCAGGGTTTCTATGCGTTGAAGCAGCGATTCAACCCTCTGGGAATAATTGTCAGGATTCGTCTTCTTAGCTTCTGTCAGATAACTGATGGCTGTGTCGAATTGATTGTCTGCAAAAGCATTGACACCCAAAGCATACTTGGTTAGAGCTGAATCTGCACCGAGTCCAAGTGCCTTTTCGTAGTACTTCGCTGCTTTGACATAGTCCTTTTTAGCGTAAGCTATCAATCCCAGGTAATATTGAGGTATGTAGCTTTCCGGCTCCAACATAACCGCCTGAAGGAAATTTTGTTCCGCACTGTCAAAACCGGTGGTGGTGTAGAGATCAATACCCTCTGCCACCAGATCGTTGAAGGTTTTCAACGAAGATATATAGCTGACAAAATCCAGGGTGAGTTGGTCATAATCCGCCCAATCGAGTATCTCTGTTATAATCATCGCCGAATTCACCGCTAATGTCAGATTCGGATCCAGAATACTCAATGAATCCCAGAAAATCCGATTGTAGTTTTTTATATTTGAATTCAGCAGGAAAGTTACAATACCCCATGCCTGCGGATAGAACTGTTCCAATTTATCCTGTACCGAATCTCTGTCCATGGTCAGGAATTCAGTTAAAGGTATAGCGGAATCGGTTGCTGCACCACCGGATGTATCGACTGAAATAAGGCTTTTAAGAGAATCGAGCCAGATCATATTGGATTTATACGTAAAGATTCCGGTTGTTTTGTTATAAACGGAGTTATCAAGATAAGTCGCCAATCCTTCCCTGATCCAGATGGGCGGGTTGGGGACAAATGCCTTGAAGAATTGTATAAATCCCTGATGCACTAGAGAAGAATCGAATGCGTCGGTATCGGCCTTCTCGAAACCGACAAGCTCGCTCTTGGTAAGATCAGAATAATGAATATAGACAAAATCTTCCCTCGACTGATTGATTATCTTACCCAGGTAGTCGTCGAAGCTGTCCTTTTCTGCAAATATGGTAATCTTCAGTTTCACCTTTAAATCGGATAGATCGAAGTGCATTATACTGTTGAATAATTTTAATGCAGCTTCCATTTTTTTAGACACTTCCCTGGCGGCCTCTTCACTTGAATCCGAATTAACCCTGTAATTATCCGACACATAATGATAAAAGGTTGATGTTTGGGTGTGAACCGCCATTGCGATAACAAGAAAAATGCTGATAAGCAATAACCGTTTCATTTTTCCTCCCTGGATGACTTGCCGACTTATTATATTTTCCCTGCTTATATCATAATCAGCGAATGTTTGGCTGTCAAATAAAATAAATTCTTGAGTTTTTTACCTGCCTTCGGTAACACCGGCGATGGTTACATCCACCCTGTCCAGAGTTAATCCCGTAAATCGTTCGATATTGACGAGTATGTAATGTTGGAGATTATGAATGGAGCCGGAAAGTTGGGCTCTGAACGGGACATTAAGAAATACTTCTATTCCGTGCTGCTGTCCGTTCAATGTTATAATTACTTTTTTTACCTTCAGGGAAGGATCGAAATCCACAACACAGTGGAGTACCATCTGGGTAAGGGCTTCTTCTGAAATCGATACCTTACCCTTGCTGCTGAAAGCAGGCTTTACAATAGATTTTTCATAAACCTCATGCTTTCTAAAAAAACTGAATCCTTTTCGTAAAAGTATCTTAACGGAATTGATGAAGATATGGGAGTGCCTGCTTCTTACCTCTATTTCAGGAACAGGAATTATATGGCCGCCTTCTCTGTGCCGGGAATGTCTCGCTTTTTCTATTTCTTCTTTTGTAGCCACATCTTCGATATTGAGAATACGGGAAGGCGCCGGCAAGTCCAAACGTTTTGCGATGCGGTGTACCATTCTGTCGGATGTTCCTATAAGGAGTATTTGCTTGAAATTTTCCTTAAATAAAGCACGCTTTACTTCCCACGTGTGCTGGGTATTATCGAATAATGCCGTTTTGATGGCAGAATAAGCGCCTTTTTCCTGTTTGGCTGATCTTCCCGCAACGATTTTTTGATCCCTGATTAAGAGACCGTCATCGATAATCATGTCGATTCCGTATCGTTTAGCAACGAGTTGGGCTCGAAAGCTCTTCCCGGTACCGGCCTTACCTACCAATCCGACTACTTGAATTCCTTTCAAGAGCCAAACAATATGATTATATAGACTCCTTATACCCGGCATAGCTTTTCGCTTTTATTCACCTAATACCAGACGCGCGGCTTTCAGTGTGTTTTTCATGAGCATGGTTATGGTCATGGGCCCAACACCTCCGGGCACTGGCGTAATTTTCGAAGCTACCTGCTTGACTTCATCGAAATCAACATCACCGCACAACCTGGCTTTCCCCGATGACGTGACACCTATACGGTTTACTCCAACATCGATTACGACAGCGCCGGGCTTGACCTGATCGCCTTTTATGTAGCGAGGCACGCCTGCCGCTACAATCAGGATATCGGCCCTCCTGGTATGAAGAGACAGATCCCTTGTCCGGGTGTGACAGACAGTAACGGTTGCATTAGCTCCGTCCGCTTTCTGAAGGAGTATATTGGCGATCGGCTTTCCCACTATGTTGGACCGGCCGACTACGACAACCTCGGCGCCCTCTGTTTTCGTTCCGGAACGTATCAACATCTCCTGAATACCCGCCGGTGTACAGGGCAGGAAGTCTGCTTCACCGATCATAAGCTTTCCAAGATTCACGGGATGAAAGCCGTCTACATCCTTGGCCGGATCGATGGCAAGGAGAATTTTACTTTCATTTATTTGTTTGGGAAGAGGGAGCTGCACCAGTATCCCATCGATCTTGGGGTCCTTATTGTAGCGTTCAACGAGCTCAAGCAGGTCGTCCTGCGAGACCGATTCAGGTTGGCTGTCCTGGATAGAATAAAAACCCAGATCCTTTGATTTACGTTGTTTGGCCGTTACATAGCTTACAGATGCGGGATTTTCCCCAACAAGAATTGTGACCAAACCGGGTGGTCGTCCATGCCGCGAGACCAGGTCCGCAACCTGATCTTTCAGTTCCTCGTGAATTTGATTGGCGATATCTTTTCCTTTGATTATCTGTGCTTCCATAATCATTGACAGTATTCACTAGTAGGTCGAAAGTCAAGGAAGCAACTGGGTGAGGGAGCGTTTTCAAGAAGTGGGTAATATCTCACATTCGATAAGAAATTCACGCAGAGATCGCCGAGAACACAGAGACCGTATTAAACTTGTATTCATCCATGGAGCCAGAAAGGCAAAGAAACACCAAGAATACCTGCTAATAAAGGCAGATCCAAAGCGTAGACTATATCCAGTAAGGCGCTGTCTGGTTTTGGGTAGGTACAACATTTACACCCGCTTCCTGAAAGAACACCTACATCTCAACTACGAGCTTTGTCGACACAAAGCTTGCCAGAGTGTAGAGATATGGGAAGTTAAAACGCTCAACCTTGACTTTGAGCAACCAGTATCGTCCATGTGCAAGCCAATGACGAAATCTAAATGCTTGTCGTAGTTCGTTTAAAAGCGTTTTCATTCCGGACGTATGTTCTTCCCATGCTGCTAGAATGTCATTTTCTAGATGTACATGAAAGCCGTGGTGTTTATGTAGTTTTCTGAAGCTGCGAGATAGTTTATCTTTATAACGCTTTTCGCACCGGATAGCGAAATCAATGCGAAAATAAGCTTCTATAGCTGAGAGCAGACTAAGGGAATATTGCAGATTAATTTCATTTTTTGCCTCATTTAATTCCCTTTGTATTTCTGCCATCGATTTGTTGGCGAAAAAACGAGTGAACTCCGTATTGTCTTCGCTATGTAAAGCTTGATGGCGTGTATGGCGTGAGTACGGTAATATGCTATGCTATCGATGTTCTGTTCTTGAAAGGATCTAGAAAGTCGCACCCAGCAACTCCACCATAATATCAAAGAATCTATCCTCAGTTAATTCAAGGTAACTGATGCTAGGCGGTTCAGTAGCGATTTTCCACACATTCTGTTCCGCCTTACGCTTATCCTTTGCATTATTCCGTTCTTCTTCTGTTGTGAAAACAGATACTTCTATTCTGGGTCTCGTTAAGGTTTCAGGAACAAGAACTAGAGTAGCCATTCCCAGGTTACTTCTTACGTCTACACGCCCAAAGGATCCGATTATCAGCGTTCCTATTGGCTCGATGACTATAGTGTCGTCACCTATTTCGATTACAGACTTTTTTATGTAGTATGTTCCGATAAACTCTTCAGTTATTGTCTTCTGTTCTCTTTTGACCTGCACCTTACCTGCTTTTTTGTAGCTGTCCAAGCATGCGTCGACGAAATTGTAGAGCCTATAAACAGAATCGATCCATTCGTTCTTTCGCTTTTCCCAATCTATGCTTTCACTTGCCTTATGCCTTTGATCAAGTATTTTCTCGAATTCTTTCTTTCCCATTAGCATCTCCTGTTGTTGATTATAGCATACAGCACCGAAAGCAATATACCGCAGGTTGGAAATTTACAAAGAGGTGTTCCGGATAGAATATTCTTCCGTCACCTCTTCCTCCGTGCGTTGTGATAGGTAGCCTGAGATGGCTGTATCGTAATCCGCTGTATGGGCAAAGGCCTTTTTGGCCAGCTTGAAACGGGTTTTAAGCGAGAGAGCCCCGCCGTTCACCTCGAGTTCTTTAAGGATGGCGGGGTAGTCCTTCGACCGAGTAACGGCGGCTACTCGGTGAAAGTTTTTGGCCGCCGCTCTTATCATACATGGCCCTCCGATATCGATATTGGCTCTTGATTTTTCTAATGAAGAATCCTTTCCCGAGGATACCTCCTTAAAAGGGTAAAGGTTGACCACTACCATGTCAATGGGAAGAGCCTGTGTTCGCTTTAGGTCTTCGGTATGGGCCGTATTATAGGTTTCACTCAGCAGGCCGAGGTAGATTTTAAAGTCCAGGGTCTTTACCAGGCCTCCCTGCATTTCCGGCTGCCCCGTGTAATCGGAAATACGGCTCAGGTTATTGGCTGCTTTTGCGCCAAGTATTCTCTCTATTTCCTCATAAGTCCCGCCTGTGGAGAAGATTTGTATGCCGGGATTGAAACGAATGAGAGCCGGGATAAATGTGTCCAGACCGCCTTTATCGTATACGCTGACGATTACGGCCTGTATGTTTACCAGATCGTCGATTTTACTAACTACATTTAGAGCCATATTGTGTCTTCGAATTTCAGAAGTATCAACATTTAATCAGTCGTACTGTCCGGCTACTCGTGCGTCCAGTTCTCCCCATCCCAGGCGCCTCCCGAATATGACCGGCTCCAGAGACCGGACCCGGCTGTAAAAACGAATACCCTGGGGCTGTCAAGCAGAAAGCCGGTCACCCAGCCGTTGTATAGATCTACGGCGGTAAGTGCCTGCAGGCGCGTTAGACTGGTCACAGTGCCGTCAGACATCTCGTAGAATCCATAGCCCACGGTCCCGACCATGACATTTGCATCGACTTTGCCGAAAGAGGTAAAGGGTACTACTTTACCCGTAATAGTGTCAGTCTGGATAGAGGAAGCGGTCCAGGCCGTGGTTATAGGATTTGTGTTGCTGTAGACGACTCCTCCCTTGTTGGAGAGGTAAAAGTTAGTGGTTCCATCGTAATACAAACCGCCGAAATCGGCGGAGGGGGACGGAGTATTGGTTGTTTCTTCCGTGCTTATATTGTTTGCGGCATTACCGTAGATAATCTTTGCCCCGGTGA
>CBDUZM010000212.1:0-5889 GCA_965371685.1 uncultured Spirochaetaceae bacterium
CTTTTTCTGCAAAAATCGATAATCTTCAGTGTATCGGCACGGAGTTTCATTTCATTCTGTGTCAAATTCCGGGCATTTGTCCCGTCACCCCGGGCGCGGGTTACAGTCGGTGTGCGTTCGGCTTGCCTGATAGTGGCGCCGAATTCACTTACTTCTCCAATGAAGGGGTGGTATATGGGTATTTTTTCCTCAGCAATTGCCTTCCTGAATATTTCAACACTCTTTTTCGTTTCTTCTTCTGTCTTCTCACGGATTCCGCCGATGCGGAATTTTGTGCCCATTGACTGCATTGCTCCATCAGCAGCACGACCTTTAGTGTATGCGCAGCCGAACCAATAAGCCACATCTCCGTCCCCGGTTGCATCAATGAAGATCCGCCCCCTAACAGCCGCACGACCTGACTTGTTTTCAACCACTATGCAATCAATGCTGTTCCCGTCTCGAACTACGTCTACCGCATGTGTGTGATAAAGGAAGTGGATGTTTTTTTCTCTGACAGCCAGACGCTCAAGAGCATGTTTCATCATTTCAGGCTCAAACGGTATCCCGTGCCAGTGAATATCTTTTTCTTGCGGTGCTCCTTTCAGCGACTGTAATTCACGTATGATTTCCAGGGGTATTCCACCGAGCATCAGATCGTTGGTCTGCGCGGTGCTATAGCCGAAAAGAGGGCCGATCATGCCGGCCGAGGCCAATCCTCCAAGAAAGCCGTAATGTTCGACAATGAGTACTTGCGCTCCCTGCCTGGCCGCCGCGATAGCAGCGGGGATTCCACCCGGTCCTCCTCCGATAACCACAACGTCTACATTATCAACCACAGGAATCTGCCGAACCGGCTCGGTAATAAATGTTGAATCTGCATTGTCCATCACTGTTTTTATCTCCGTATTCTAATTCAAATTATCGAAATATTATAGGATTGCCATAACCGGAAGTCAATTAGCAAGTGATTCATTTGTGCACGAAAAGCCGGAAATCAGGTTCCACCTGGTACGTTTGTCCACAAAATGCCGGAATTTAAATATCTTCCTGTGACTGCTGCGCTATCTTTAAAGATTGTGTAGTATTGACAACTGCGTGCTCTCCGTTTTAACTTGACGATACTGCACCATACGCCACGGAGACTTTTGTAAAGAGAGCTGCATGAAGATAGAACGAATCGAAGTATTTCCAATAATCCTGGAACTGAATGAGCCTTTTATCATCGGAAACTGGACTGGAGAAAAAGTACCCGCCGTGATCACCAGGATCCATACAGACGAAGGTATCATAGGTCATGGGGAAGCAGCTCCTGCCTGGGAAGTTACAGGAGAAACTCAGGAAGGAACGGTAGAGGTTATCGCCATGTTCCGGCGCCGGCTTGTGGGAATGATGCTTTCGACCTGGAACGATGTTCTGCAGGTAGTGAATCTGTTGAATCCGATAGAAGCCCCGCAAATTATCTGGGGCGCTCCTTCCGCCAAAGCCTCAATTGAAGGGGCTGTACTCGATGCATATGGCCAATACCTCGGGAAGCCGGTGTACTCCCTGTTCGGTGGAACATATAAGACTCTTGAGGTACCACAAACTATCGGGATCTGTCCTGTGGAGAAGGCCGTTGATCGGGCAGTTCAGGCGGTTAAGGAAGGTGCCCGAAGGATAAAACTTAAAGTTGGACTTCCGAATGCGGCCGGGCTGACAAATTACGCGAGAGATGTCATCACAGTCAAAGAAGTACGGGCCGCACTGGATCGGATAAAACCTGAAGTGCCGATTGTAGCCGATGCCAATCAAGGATACGTAACCCCTCAAAAAGCTATTGAGATAGGGAAACAGTTTGAAGGATTAATCGAGTGGTTTGAACAACCGGTTTTAGCGGACGACAAGTTGGGCCTTGCGGAAGTCAGGAAAGGATTAGACATTCCTATTATGGCGGATGAAGCAGTCCACAATTTGCATGACGCCAGGCTGCTTTTAGAGTTGGACGCGGTGGACTATATCAATATCAAGCTGATGAAGTCCTCGGGTATTGTAGGGGCAAGAAGGATCGCGGACCTGGCCGAGAAGCATGGAGTTCCGTGCCAGATAGGTTCCATGGTCGAGAGCACAGTGGCCACTGCAATGGGATTCCATACCTTCCTGAGCCACGATAATATACGGACAGGTGAGTTAGGGGGAATGCAATTACTCAAACGTAACTATGGTGAGGGGATTTGTTTCGATCATTACAAGCTTCTGCTTTCTGAGCAGCCGGGGCTCGGAGTGACTGTCCGGGATGAGGAATTGGAAGGAATAGGAGCAAGAAAGTAAAAAGCAGAATTGACTATTCTCTATAACACTTAAGGATACTCATAGCCGTCCACCATCCATATCTGAAGGTTCCCGTCTATATCCGAATTAAAGAAAGCCTTCTTTCCATCGGGCGACAGGAAGGGGTGGGGATGCGCCAGCCAGCCGCTCCAGGAACATCCGGGATGTAAAAGATACCTGACCTTCAAACAAGCATCTTCTCCTTTCGGGAGAGTTCCAACGTAAAGCCTGCAGTCCTCACCCCGCCTTCCATCGGCTGCATAGCGTATGTCATCAGAGACCATCTTGGTACCCGAAGGGTCAAACGCGGAATGATTGAAGCGTGGATTCTCTATATTGCGGGTTATGATATTCCTCCTGGCGCCGGGCAGCTTCTTACCCCGGTGCGATGTGCTTTCATCAGTCCGAACCGGCCAGGCTTCGACAATCGGTCTACGAACAGGATCCTTCGTGCCGATCCATACGCCTCCTATTGCAGAAAGACCTTCCCCGCGCCAGCACTGGTGACCGTGGATAAACTCCTCACCATCCCGCCCCCAGGGCATATCACGCCAGTTTGTGCCGTCGTCGCGTATAACGTGCACATCCCCGCCGAGCTTAATATCAGTCAAATTGATATTCTTACCCCGGCTGTCAGACAGAGAACCGTGGTTATGCTGTATCATAATGTCATGGCTCGCCTCCTTCTCCCGGGAGCGACAGTACTGGGGATGCATGTTGCAAAATTCAGGATGCTCATAGATAAGCCGTACCGAACAATTGGTAAGATCGAAAACAAGGAGTCCCCAGGGGGCGCCTTCGGTCTCTCCGTCACCGAGGAATGCGGATGCTGCTATGCGTTTCCCATCCGAGGAGATCGTTGATAGCACATAGAATTTGCTTGGACTGCAAGATGTGCCGGGAAGAGGCGAGTCGATAACAAGCAGTGTCTCGCGCTTGTAAGAATCCAGGGAGACTCGTTTCAGCATTGCCCTCCCGCCGCCCGGGATCGTTTGGTCTACAATGTAATACATATACTTCCCATCGGGACTGACCGAAGGAGCAGTTGCACCCTTCTCATCAGTCAGCTGCCGCAGGCTTAAACCATCATCAATATCACACAGGCACAAAATTGCCTCCCGTGATGTCCTGCCATGGTCATC
Organism: uncultured Spirochaetaceae bacterium; assembly: GCA_965371685.1. Taxonomy (GTDB): domain Bacteria; phylum Spirochaetota; class Spirochaetia; order SZUA-6; family CAZLRN01; genus CBDUZM01. The sequence goes on from CBDUZM010000212.1 coordinate 3,432, forward strand.
AGAATAAAATTCCCTAAACTGTTGATAGACAAATCGTTTGGAATCAGGGGTAAAAACATGCGATTCCATATAGATGTGGCTGTTGTTTATCCTGGAATCTGTGGTAACCTGAACAACTCTAAGACCTTTCGGAGACTCTTCTCCCAGCAGATCCGGCTTTTCTCTACTTTCACGCACAATTGGAGTATCAACAGAACATTCCATAATCTCACCTTCTTTAGAACTGGCTTTTCAATATTGTTCACTTGCGAATTGCGTATTGGTTATTTTCACGGTGTCGGTTTGCCAAGCCTCTGAGCATATCTTTATTCCCTATCAAGTCTCTTTCGGAAAAAGACTGTTTAGTGTCTCTATCGTTTTTTTACAGGCTGCGTGTGGATCCATCACATAAGCCATTCCCAGCTCAGCGGAGATAAAACCTTTATAATGTATTTCTTTTAATGATTCTGCTAAACCCGTAAAATCCACTGTACCTTCGCCAGGCAGGAGGTGGGAGTCTGAATTACCCGAATTATCATCTAAGTGAATATGAAGTGGAAACTCACTGCACTTAGGAATGATTTCCCGGAAATCCTCTCCGTTGACATGACAGTGCCCTGTATCCAGAAGGATGCCGAAGCGTTCTGACTCAAGCTCCATAATCATCTTAATACAGTCATCAATAGTGAGTATCAGATTGGTTTCGAAGCGATGGGCTGGCTCTATAAGAAGCAAAATGTCTTTCGTCTCAGCATAATGCTCGATTTCTTTGAAACTCCTTAAAAGCTGCTTCCACCCCTGCGTTGTATTCCCATCGAAGAGCACCATTCCCGGGCAGAGGCTGATTGACGGAGACCCCACTTTCACCGCACTATCCACTGCTGTTTTAATATATTCTACGCTATCCTTCCGAACCACCTCATTTTCAGAACAGAGAATCGACGGATATCGAAATTGAGCCGGTATAAGATTGCAAACCTTCATGCCATATATCTCTAAAAGCTGCTTGATTCCCCCCAATTCTTCATCGAGATCGTTACGGTACATATGAGGTCGGCCGGCCCAAATTTCAATGCCATCATACCCTAAAGCGTGAAGATCTCTAATGGCGTAAGAAAGAGAGTAGTTATAATAGACAAACGAACTCTGTGCAAATCGCATTGGTTCAACCTTCGGGCGGTGGGCCGTCACAACAATAATATCGGTAATGTGAAGGAAGGGCAATCCGATGGCGGTTATCAAATAACATTCGTTCTTCTTGACACTATTGAATGCCTTTGCTACTTTTCTGCCATATTTAGAAGAGGTTGTCATGGGCTATACGACTATTGCAGAGCTTTTAATTAGAGCCAGAGAAAAACACTATGCTGTCGGATCTTTCAATGCATGGGACATACAGAGTGTCAGGACCGTTATTAATACGGCCCAGGAGGAATCTTCCCCCGTTATTATCTCCGTCTGGAAAGAGGAGATCGATCTCTGCGGTGCGGAGAATTTGTTCGATGTTTGCAGAAACGAGATCGAGAGAAGCAGCATCCCGGCTGCTCTCTTTCTCGACCATGCTCATTCGCTGGAAGAATGTATCGAGGCAATTCGTCTGGGGGCAAACTCGGTGATGATTGACGGCTCGGACAGGCCTTTGGAAGAAAACATAAGAGTCACGAAAAGCGTAGTACAGCGAGCCGGAAAAGACGGCATAGCCGTTGAAGGCGAGCTGGGTGTGTTGGGTGCGGAAACCGGGGACGATGCGGCTACAAAGCTTTTTACCGACCCGGAAGACGCTTCCAGATTTGCAGCAGAATCAGGGGTGGACTGCCTTGCTGTAGCCATAGGCAACGCACATGGATTCTACAAACAAAAGCCCAGGCTGGATTTTAAAAGGCTTAAGGAGATAGAAAAGGCAACCAACGTACCCCTTGTCCTTCACGGCGGCTCGGGAATACCCGACTCGGACATTCGAAAGGCCATAGCCATAGGAATCGCCAAGATCAACGTGGGTGCGGAAGGTAGAAAGGCGTTCTTTCACGGGATGAAAGAGATTTTCCGCAAGAAGCCCGAAGAGATCTTCCCGAGTGTCATCTATGAAAGCGCCCGTAGGGAGCATAGGGCGATTCTCATCGAAAAAATGCGGCTGTTCGGCTCTTCAGGCAGGGCATAGATAAACAGGGCATAGACGAAGTATTGGTGTGGAAAGCGAGACAAATACGAAAGGAAAGTGTCTTATGTTGGAATCTCAGCATTATCATGACCGTGTAGAGTTGGCTGAACGACTCAGGTCGCACCTGGAAAACAACATTCTCGACTTCTGGATGCGACATGGGCCAGACAGCAAGTACGGTGGATTCGTAACACAGCTTGATCGTCGTGGACATTGGTATGGCGACCGGCAGAAATCGCTGGTGCCTCAGGCTCGTATTGTCTGGACTTTTTCTGCTGCTCATCGCGCCCGATTGAGGGACGACAACTATTATCTTGACAC
>CBDUZM010000213.1:0-5887 GCA_965371685.1 uncultured Spirochaetaceae bacterium
TGTTTCCATGAGCAAGGCAGAGAGCACAATACATGAGGATTACCATGCCGGGGTAAGTGAAATTTCTTCAGCAGGATTCCGTTCGCGCCTCTACCGGTTTCGGGCGTGGACATTACAGCGGCTTGATGCGCAGATTGAAAGACTCGGATATCCTGCGTCGTCTCTTTTCAGAGGACTTTTCCTGGGGTTAAAGGACGATATCTCACTCGAGATGATGGAAGGCTTTGAAAAGACCGGTACCTTGCACGTTCTGGCTCTGTCCGGACTCCATGTGGGCATTATCTTCCTGCTCCTCATAACTCTAATGAAACCCATAAAATCCACAGCTTTGCGATGGATTACCGCTATTTTAATCTTGACTTTTTACGTCTTCCTCGTGGGTCCGAAAGCATCGCTCGTTAGAGCCAGCCTTGTGCTCGTTGTGTCAGGATTTACAATCTTTCTTGATAGAGACCCACGGCCGTTGAATATTCTAGGTCTGGTTCTTCTTATTTTGCTGCTCTTCGATCCAGGCAGCGCATTTTCCATATCTTTTCAGCTCTCTTTTATCGCAGCTTCCGGAATACTGCTGTTTGGAAGATCGATTTTCCGGTGGTTTCAGCCATATATGCCGGCCTTTATCAATGCCCCGTTTTCCTTTACCCTGGGCGCCCAATTAGCGGTTCTGCCATTAACCATAATATACTTCGATAAATACTACCCTGTTGGTATTATCGCCACCCCGCTGCTGCTCCCGTTTATAACTGTTTTCCTATGGACGGGAATAATCCTACTTCCGCTTACAATGATCCCCCTGGTGGGATTGAGAACTCTGGGTATTTCGATCATGCAGGTATTATACAGGGTGATTCTTTTTATTGTTCAGCTGTTTTCACGGTTTCCGGGATTGACCGGGAATGGTTTTTTCTTATACTGCTCTGTTCTTTCGGTTCTTATTCTTCTCGGGTTTTGTTTTCAGCATCGTAAAGCTATTGGCAGGTGGGTAAAGCGTTGAATCCGTTCTCCTTAAGACAAATCAGGGACACTCTCCAAACCCGGGGCAGTTACCCGCAGAAGAGGTGGGGACAGAATTTTCTTATAAACCGGGGTGCAGGAAAAAAAATCGTGGGTATTCTCAACCCCGAATCCGGCGAGAGAATCTGGGAGATAGGGCCCGGGTTAGGAGCGCTTACAGAACTGCTGGTCGAATATCCGCTGGAATTAACCCTCTTTGAGATAGATCGGAGGGTAGTCCAGTATGTGGAATCCCATTACGGAGCACTCTCCAACGTGAGAATAGTACAAGGAGACGTGATTAAAACATGGAAGAAGGAAGCCCACATCTGCGGTGAACCGGACAAGATATTGGGAAATCTGCCCTACAATTCAGCTTCGGCCATTATCGGGTCGTTCTTTGAGGAGGGGTTGCTGCCTGTCAAAATGGTTTTTACCGTTCAAAGGGAACTGGCCGCGCGAATGACTTCCCGGCCCGGGGTAAAGGATTACTCCGCATTTTCAATTATGTGCCAGTCCACTTACAATATCGTTGCTCGCGGTAACCTTAATCCCGGATCGTTCTTTCCTGAGCCGTCTGTTATTTCCACTATCGTTGAGTTGACCCCTAGGCAGGACCTGTTGCCTTCTGACCGGCGACGGCTCTTTAGGATACTCGTGCGGGCATCATTTGAATCCAGGAGAAAAACCCTGCGTAACAATCTTCTTCACAGCGGGAGGCTGGCAGGTTTCGATAGAAACCGTATCCTGACTGCTGTGATGGAACTGGGTATTAATCCCGGCGCCAGGGCTGAGGAATTGACTATTGAAGATTTCTCCCGAATAACCGAAGCCGTCCATCGATTGATTATGTAATTTCCAACTTTTTCAGGAGCTGTACGAGTTTCGCTCTGTTTTCAGCGCCTAACGGGCACATGGGCAGCCGGTATATCTCTTTGATCATACCTTTCAGTGCCAGTGCTGCTTTTATGGGAATAGGGTTTGTCTCAATAAATAAACCCTTGAAAAGGGGAAGCAGCCTGTAATGATGTTCCCGTGCTTCATCTAATTTTCCGCTTAGAGCCGCTTGTATGAAGAGATTCATTTCTTTCGGTATCAGGTTGCCGGCCACCGAAATTACACCATTGGCCCCTATCGCTATCATGGGAAGGGTCATGTTGTCATCGCCGGAGAGAACCGTGAAGGATTCAGGTTTGCGGCTCAGCAGCTCCATAAGTTGAGTAAGATTACCGGTGGCATCCTTTAATCCCACAATACGCTCGTTCTCAGCCAGCAGAAGCATCGTTTCGTTGTTTATATTTATTCCGGTTCTTCCCGGTATATTGTAAACGATAATGGGAATATCAACTTCTTCGGCAATAGCATTGTAATGCCTTAAGAGGCCTTCCTGGGTGGGTTTGTTGTAGTATGGAGCTACGTGGAGAGTCGCTGAAACCCCCGCATCTTTTGCCCGCCGGGAAAGATTTATAGCCTCGCGGGTAGAGTTTGACCCGGTGCCGGCTATCACCGGCACTTTACCGTTGCACCGCTTGACGACAATATGAATGACTTCTATGTGTTCCTCATGGTTCAGGGCAGGGCTTTCACCCGTTGTCCCCATTGGAACAAGACCCTGAACACCTCCCGCTATTTGATAGTCGATAAGCTTTATAAGGGATTCTTTATCAATGCTCCCGTCCTCGTTAAAGGGGGTAACTAAAGCTGTGAATACACCTTTAAACATAGCAGCCTCCTGAAGAGTATTATTTACGATTCGTGTCTGCCAGAATATCATTGACGAAATCGTCAATTTTGAAGAATCCCCGTTTCTCCCTCAGCCATTCGGCGGCTAAAACGGCGCCGAGTGCGAAACCGCCCCTGTTCCTGGCCGTATGCTTCAGCTCAATGGAATCTGCCTCCGAATCGATTAAGACTTTGTGAATTCCCGGAAAATCCCCGCCTCTTACCGAAGCGAAATGAAGCTCATTTTCTTTAATCGGGCGGTCGATCTTTTCGGTAATTAGAAGATTCTTTCTCTGATTGTTGTCCAGTATTATCCTGGTAATTTCCTGGGCGGTGCCGGAAGGTGAGTCTTTCTTGCGTTTATGATGAACCTCATAACCGAGGATGTCATATTCCGGGAAGGGATTGATAATTCGGGATACGACCCCCACCAATTTGAAAAATATCTGGGCGCCGATGGAAAAGTTGGAGGCATAAAGAAAAGCCATCTTTTTCTTCCTGACGAGTTTCTGTACTTCTTCCAGATGATCGTACCAGCCTGTAGTTCCCACCACGGCATTGAGATTGTTTTCGCAGTAAAAACGAATATTCGTCAATACGGAGTCGGGAACCGAGAACTCAATGGCGCAATCCGCTTTTTCCGCCAGCTCCGGAGATAGTTCGTCCCGGTCTCCTGACACGGGGTCTACTTTAGCTATCACCCGGTGGTTCCTGGCTTGAAGGACAGTTTCCACTACTTTTCCCATCTGGCCATAGCCAACCAGTATAATATCCATAGCTTCGATAATAATGTTTGTTGGTGGATAGCGCAATAGCCAATAAGAGAGAGCAAGGCTTTGCATTCTAAGGCTGAGATATGATAAAGTACTGTACTTTATGACTATTGCAGTTTATGGCCTTGGACGTTTCGGATATTTCTGGGCTGAGCTTCTATCATCTTATTTTTCTGTAAAGGCATACTCCAGAAGCGACCGGAGGAAAACACCGAAAGGTGTCATCCGGGTATCGGAAGAGGAGTTACTCGCACAGCCTGTAATCTTCCTTTGTACGGCGATTTCCGCAATGGAAGAGGTGCTGCAGCGGATCGGACCCGGACTGAAACCTGACTGCCTGGTAATGGACACATGCTCTGTCAAAGTCCACCCGGCCGCTTTGATGGAGAGATATCTTCCCGGGGAAGTCGCAATTTTAGCAACTCATCCTATGTTTGGACCCGATTCTGCCAGTAATGGTGTTGCGGGGTTACCTATGATACTCTGCCCCGTCCGGGTATCGGATGAGAAGAAGGCTGAGTGGGAAGGTTTTTTCAAGTCTCTTGGACTTCGTGTATTTACCATGACTCCTCACGACCACGACAGGGAGGCTGCATTTACGCAAGGCATTACACATTACATGGGAAGGGTCTTGAATGACTTGCATTTGAAACAATCCGGAATGGGGACCCTGGGCTATCGTAAGCTCCTGGAGATCATGGAGCAAACCTGCAACGACCCATGGGAGTTGTTTATAGACTTGCAGAGGTTCAATCCCTATACGAAAGAGATGCGGGAGAAGCTGCACAGTTCTCTGGACAGGATTCTAGCAAAGCTGGAAGGCTCGCTTGACAACGAGGCGGCTGAAATATACCATAAAAAGCCTTAAAGAGGATAATCCATGTCAGATGTTCGCATCAAGAAACTAGACGAGAATGAAATCGATACAATTTTAGCAGAAGATATTGATTTTCAAGGGGTGCTCAACTTTGAAAGACCGCTCATGATAAAGGGTAATTTCAAGGGTGAAATCAAAGCTTCCGGCGATTTATATATTGGTCCGGACGCCATGATAGAGGCCAGGATCGAAGCTAATCTTGTTTCGGCAAGAGGCGCGGTCAAAGGCGATGTAATTGCTCATTCGCGGGTCGAGCTGTACTCGACTGCGGCTGTAAACGGCGACATCGTTACTCCAGACCTTGAGATAGAAGGCGGTTGTCGTTTCAATGGGAACTGCAAAATGGGAGACCAGGAAGATAACGATGGGAGAAAGATAAGTTGAAGAAGTGTATCGTATTAATCGTTCTCAGCGCTGTCACTATTCTCGCTGTTTCCGGTCAGGAAAGACCGGATGCTCTTGCCATGTATTATGAGGGGCGATATGAAGATGCCATTCAAGTCTGCCTGGATGAGCTCACGGAACTGCCCCGTAACATGGATTCATACGCAGTCATGTGTTGGAGCCTGATAGAGCTGAAAAAGTATCAAGATTCTTTGGACCAGGTGAGAAAAGCGCTGGCAATGGCGCCTTACGACCCTCGGATTGTTGAAGTTGCCGGAGAATCTCTGTACTTTCTCGGGAAGAACCAGGAAGCTTTGAAGTATTTTGAACAGTATATCTTCATTTCCCCCTCCGGGCTCCGGATATCCAGGGTTTATTACTATATGGGAGAGATATTCATCCGCCTGGGGGAGTATAACAATGCGGATATCGCTTTTTCCACGGCGCTTCACTTCGATGAACAGATAGCCAACTGGTGGTCGAGGTTGGGCTACGCCCGTGAGATGGGGGAGCAATACGAATGGGCGATCGAAGCCTACGAAAACGCTCTGCGTTTGAATCCCAACCTGGATCAGGCACAAAACGGGCTCGAATCGGTCAAGAAAAAAATGGAATGAACATTGCCTTCCACACCTTTGGCTGTAAGCTGAATCAGTATGAAACTGAATCCCTAGCCGAAGCATTTCATACGCAGGGTTTCAACGTGCTTCCAGCGACGGAGGAAGCAGTTCTCTACATTATCAATACCTGTACAGTAACGAGTAAAAGCGAGCAGAAGGCAAGGCGGCTGGTGAGGAATCTGGCGAGGTCTTATCCTGAGTCGCTTCTCATCGTCACAGGCTGCTATGCTCAGGTCGATTCCGGCGGATTGAAAAATCTTTCAGAGAATATGGTTGTTGTTTCTCAAGTGCGGAAAGGAGTGCTCCACGCTTTTCCCGCTTATCTTAGCGAAAATCCCCAATTCGAGAGATGCACAGGTAAGGAAAAGCAGAGGCTCTTCAATCTTTTCTTATCCACCGAAACCGAGAATCACAGCAGTCCCTTCGAATATCAGGTAAAGGAGTTCAGTTTTCACTCAAGGGCCTTTCTTAAAATTCAAGACGGCTGCGACTATCGCTGCAGCTACTGTCGGATTCCC
>CBDUZM010000214.1:0-5871 GCA_965371685.1 uncultured Spirochaetaceae bacterium
ATGGATTCCGCGGATTATTGGGCGGCAAGACCCTGGTGCTGAGATCAAAAGACGGTATTAACTGGGTAAAGGATGCAGAATTAAAAGTCGAAGGTTTTGTCGAGACCCGCGATCCGAAATTCTTAAATGTCGGAGACAGACTTTTCGTGTATCCGATATGCCACGATTTTCGTGATGAAGTACATATAAGCTCTCATTATGGATACGAAAGGATAGGCGCCGGAAAGTGGAGTGAGGCTTTTGAGTGCGCGCCGTGTGTATTATGGAGGCCTATAAAATGGAGAGGCCGGTATGCCGCAGCCGGCTACGGTTGGAAGTTTGATGAAGATGAAACGAGGCATTTCTCGGTCAGTATGATGCTAAGCCCCGACGGCCGCAATTGGGAAAAAGATTCTGTCATCCTCGATTATGGTTTAGACGGAAATGAAACCGAGCTTTTTGTAGAAAATGATAAGCTGGTGGCTTTTTCCAGGACAGAAGCCGGGGGTAATAATGAGATGCATATCTCCACCTATATTCCGGAAGAAAAACGCTGGGAAACTGTTTCTTCCGGTCGTATGATTCACGCTCCCTGTATGTTTAAAGCGGGAAATAGAACAATACTTACAGGCAGGTACTGCTCTCAGTCGGATGATCGGTTCAGAGAGCTTAAAAGTGACTGGAGTAAATTTTGTGAGTACGTTCAGAAACCGGATGAAGAGGGTTATGAGACTTCTGCAGTTTCGTCCGATATTGATCCGGCACGTATTGAGGAGTATCATCATGGGCTTCGTACAGGAGTATTCGTGATGGACGGCGCCCTCCCCCGTTTGGTGATGGAGCTTTTAAGCGCGGGTGACTCAAGTTATACAGGAGTAGTGCAATACGGAAACGAATACATGATCAGCGATTACTCCATGCACGAGTATTATCCTTATATTCAGCGTCCCGGAGACTGGGAGACGCCCAGCGATATCTATATATCCCGTATCCGCTTTCTTTGACGGCTGCTCATACACTACATTTAAATCTCATCCATTAAGGCAGGTCGGTAAGTTATAATATTGCAATTTTAACGCACTTTGAATAAAATAAGGCATGCCCCCCATGTTCTGGCTGGATATTATTGCTCTATCCGTCTCCGCCGTACTCGCCTCTTCTCTCGGTTTAATTGTTCTGGGATCCGGAACAAAAAATACCCTCAACCTCTCCTTTGCTTTATTCATATTCATCGAAGCGGCCTGGGCAATCTGTTCACTGCTCCTTCGCCTGGACCTCTGGCTCGAACGAGGCAATCCCCTGCTTCTGGGAGAGATTGCAAGCTTAACCTATTCTCTTGCCGGTCCCGCCTTGCTGATGTTTACGACGCGTTACGTGAACAGCAGGACTCGATGGACCGATTTATGCGCCAGTATCGGTATTGCAGTCATTGCTATTCTCACTATCCCACTCTTCAACCACTTACTCGTTCATAATGCGTACCTCGAACTTAACGGCGCCACTACCCTTGAAATAAGTACTGCAGGAAAGGTATTAGCCGTCGTACCCCTCGTCTTTATCACCTGGTCCCTGGTTCTCTTCTGGGTGGAGCGCCGTCATCTGGGAGAACCTTACCTGGCATTGAGCGTCCTTACATATTTACTCGGTTTCATCGTTGGAGGAGTACTGAATCTCCGTGCGCCGATAGTCTCCATTACCAATACCGTAAGCATCGCCCTTCTGGGTTACGGTATTCTAAGCAGGCGGCTCTTCAACCCCCTCAGACAGGTAAATATTGAATTGGAACGGAAGGTAGAGGAGAGGACACGGGAATTGGAGAAGGCTTTCTCGAAAGTGGAAGAACGAGTCGAAGAAAGGACCTCGGAGCTTAAAAGAGAGGTGGCAGAACGTAAACGGGCAGAGGAAGCGCTTATAGAAAGAGCCGCGAGACTGGAGCTGATCGCCCAGGTGGGACAAAGAACAACCGCCATCCTGGGGCTCAACGAATTGATTTACCAGGCGGTCGAGCTCATTCAGGAAACATTCGAATACCACAGAGTAACGATCCTGTTGGTTGAAGGCGATCGGCTGGTATTGAGAGCAGCGGCGCCTCCATCGCTTCGCGAGTATATAGGGCGGATTCGTCTGCGTATCGGAGAAGAGGGTATTACGGGATGGGTGGCGGCTGAAGGCGAACCGCTTCTCGTTCCCGATGTAAATGCCGAACCCCGGTACTATTCTGTTATCGAAAAAGATCATCCTAATTCGGAACTGGCAGTGCCTCTTAAAATAAAGGGAAGGATAATCGGAGTCCTGGATTCACAGAGCATGGAACTGAATGGTTTTTCCGAAAGGGATGTTTTTACACTCCAGACGATCGCGGACCAACTGGCCATAGCCATCGAGAATGTCGGACTGTACGAGGAGACCCGCAAGCGGGCCGAACGGCTGACAGTATTGAACCGGATTGCCCGCGCCGTCGGCACAACTCTGAATCTGGACGATCTTATGGAGATTGTATACGAGGAGGTCTCGGCAATCTTCCAAACCGATGCTTTCCTTATCGCTTTATACGACAAGGCGAGCAATGAGCTGGATTTCAGGGTTCTTATGGATAGAGGGGTAAGAGAACCCCTCACCCGAAAACCTCTGGGCGACGGATTGACCTCGCTGGTAATACTCGAGAAAAGGCCACTTTTTTTCAAAGACCTTGAGAAGGAAAAAGATCGCCTGCCGTCCACGGAGCTCTGGGGAACAATGGAACTGCCCAGATCGTGGCTGGGAGCGCCTATGAAAATCGGCGAAAAGATTACAGGAGTGATTTGTGTCCAGGCTTACCAGCCCGATGTCTACAGTGAGGAGGAGCTTCTGCTTCTGTCGACCATCTCCGACCAGATTGCGGTAGCCGTAGAGAACGCACGGCTCTACGAAACTGCACAGGAAGAGCTGGCAGAAAGAAAACGTGCGGAAGAGGTATTGCAGGAATCCGAAGAAAAATTCCGCAGTTTTACAGAGCAGTCACCGAATATGATCTTCATCAACAGCCGGGGGCGTGTAGTCTACGCCAATAAGGTTTGTGAAGAAATCATGGGGTACAGGAGGGAAGAGTTTTATGCAGAGGATTTCGATTTTTTAACGCTGATTGCTCCCGAATATCATGATTTCATTAAGAGTGTTTTTTCCAAGCATTTGGCCGGCAAGGAAATCCCGCCGTATGAGTATGCTATCGTTACAAAAACCGGGAAACGTCATGACACCATCATAACCACCAAACTGATAAAATACGACGGACAGAACGCCCTCCTGGGAATCATCACGGACATCACAAAACGCAAGAGAACCGAACGGCTGCTGCAGTCACTGAACGCAACGGCTCTCGCCATAGAGGAAGCTCTTATTCCCGATGAAATTTTTCCGACCGTAGGTCAGGCATTTAAGAAGCTCGGATTTTCCAGTGCGATCTTGCTCATAGACGAGAATAAGAAAAGCTTAGAGCTGAAATACGCGGATAAGCCGACGAACCCTGATGCCCGGAGATGCTCTGTTCCTTTAAAATCGGTCGATGCCTTTTACAGAGTGGTTTCGGAAAGGAAAACTCTCCTGCTGGAAGAAGACGCGGCAATCCGGAAAGTATCACCGGGAATATTGCAGAAATTAGATGAGCCATTGAAGCATTTGTTAAGTGTCCCTAAATCCATTTTTGCTCCACTTATAGCTGAAAATGAGGTAGTTGGCCTTCTCGTAGTGCAGTCGGACGACTTGACTGAAGATGATCTGCCTGCCATAACCGCTTTTGCCCATCAATTGGCAGCTACATGGCATAAGGCCGGATTGATGAAAGACCTGCAGTTAAGCCTGGAAGAGCTGAAACAGGCCCAGGAGCAGCTGTTCCAGTCCCAAAAGATGGAAGCTGTTGGGAAATTAGCGGGAGGGATTGCGCACGATTTCAACAACCTTCTCACTGCAATAATGGGCTATACCGAGCTTCTCCTTATGGACATCGAAGATGAAGATCCGAGGGGCGCCGATCTGGAAGAGATAAAAAAGGCAACGGAGCGGGCGGGGACCTTGACCCGCCAGCTCCTGGCTTTCAGCCGAAAACAGATGCTCCAGCCCCGTGTGCTGAGCCTTAACGAGGTAGTGACCGGTGTGGAACAGATGCTCCGCCGCCTTATCGGAGAGGATATCGAGCTTACCGTCTCTCTAAATTCCGATATTGGCCTGGTGAAGGCAGACCCCGGACAGATCGAGCAGGTTATTATGAATTTGGCGGTCAATGCCCGGGACGCCATGCCTTCCGGAGGCAAGCTTACTATCGAAACGTCAAACAATGAGCTGGGCAGAGAATACACCCGCCGGCATCCGGAAGCCCGTCCAGGTCCATATATCATGCTGGCGGTAAGCGACACGGGTATCGGGATGAATAAAGAAATACAATCCCATATCTTCGAGCCCTTCTTTACAACCAAGGATCATGGGAAAGGAACGGGCCTGGGTTTATCCACCGTCTACGGAATAATCAAGCAGAGCAACGGTCACATCGGGGTGTACAGCGAACCGGGTAAAGGCTCGACCTTTAAGATATATCTTCCCAGGAGTGACGATTCTCCGGAACATCGTAAACCAGGTGAAAAACCTGCCGGAAATTTGAAAGGTTCAGAGACTATCCTGCTGACTGAGGACGAAGATATGCTTCGCGAACTTGCCAGGCGTGTTCTGATCCGAAATGGATACACAGTCCTCGAGGCTTCCCGTGGCGCGGAAGCCATTAAAATAAGCGAACAGCATCCGGATACCATTCATCTGCTTATCACCGATGTGGTAATGCCCGGAGGAATGGGCGGTCGTGAGCTTGGCGAAAAATTAGTCACTCTGCGTCCGGATATGGAAGTTCTGTATATTTCCGGATACACAGACAGTGCGATTGTAAAAAACGGAATGTTGGATCCCGATATCTCTTTCCTCCAGAAGCCCTTTACTCCGGATGTACTTGCACGAAAGGTGCGGGAAATTCTGGATAGCTCTTCGAGGTAAAAAATGAAACAGCTCGAGTTGTTTGATACCTCCGATTCATACGATCGACTGGACATAAGCAGCCGAAAATATCTAGGATCAAAGCAAAAGCTCCTAAACTTTATCGAACGATCCGTGCTCGATAGTGTTCCCAAAATCGGGACCTTCTGTGACGGGTTTTCAGGCACCGGCGTCGTAGCCCATCACTTCAGAAAATATGTCGATCGTATCGTTGCCAACGATATTCTCTATTCGAACTTTGTCGTCAATCAGACCTTCCTGAACAGCTCTCGAGAATCGGTAACGTTGGAGAAAGTCAAGCGCCTGCTGAGCGAATTGAACAATAGCAAACCGGTCGAAGGGTATGTTTTTTGCAGCTATGGAGGAACCTACTTCACCTATGACAATGCGGGATTCATAGATGCTGTTCGGGAAAAGATCGAATATTATTATTATGACGGCGCCTGCTCGGAACAGGAAAAATACATTCTTCTCACAAGCCTGCTCTTTGCTGCTGATAAAGCAGCCAATACGGTCGGTCAATACGACGCATTCTTAAAGCACATGGGTAAGGAGAGCTATGATCCGGCGGGGCGGCATTTAATAGATTCAAATGTTTATAAGAGGATCCGCTTAAGGCTTCCCAATATCGAACTTGACGGACGAAATGAGGTGTATAACGAAGATATAAACGAGCTGATCTCCAGAATATCGGGGGACGTTCTCTACCTCGATCCCCCATACAACAGCCGACAATACATAGATTGTTATCATGTGTTGGAAAATATCCTTCGCTGTGAAAAACCGCAGTTATATGGGAAGACTAAAAAATTTAACCGCGGCCATTTAAATAGCCGATTTTCGAAGTAAAGCGAAGCAGCAGGCGCCTTGTCGGAGTTG
>CBDUZM010000215.1:0-5871 GCA_965371685.1 uncultured Spirochaetaceae bacterium
CAGCTGAATAAATTTCCGGGCGTTTTTTATAATCGTCTCGGTTATGTCCCAAAAGCTCTCCGTTTTTACACCGTTCATCGCTACGATTCTATCACCGGTCTTTAATCCGGCCAGCTCAGCGGGATACTCTCCTGCGGCGCCTGTCGGTAGATAGTCTGAAGCCGTCACTATTTTGTTAGGCCAGGAAAAAGTGGAAAAACCGATCCACCATATCATGGAAAAGGCCAGGATGGCGAATACCATGTTAGCCAGGGGACCTGCAGCGGCCACAAATATTCTTTGCAGGGGCGATGCGGCTAGAAAACTGCCCTTCTCATGACGCATTCGCTCTATTTCCTCGTCATCCAGATTGGCCCGGAGCATTTCGCCTTTCATCTTGCAGTAACCACCGATGGGAAACCAGGATATTCTGTAATCCGTGCCTTTCCGGGATACACCCACCAGTTTTTTCCCCCAACCCAGGGAAAATGTCTCTACATGGATGCCGCTGGCCTTGGCGGCTATGAAATGACCTGATTCATGAATGAAGATGATGATTCCCAGACCAAGAAGGCCGAAAATTATCGTAACTACTACCATACGAAGTATCTCCTGGTTCAGTTGATAAAATGTTGAAGCAGATAGTAAAATAGGGGAGCACTGATCAGCATCGAATCGATTGAGTCCATCATCCCGCCCCGGCCGATCATAATAGTGCCGGAATTTTTCACATGCGCCGATCTTTTAAGACCTGACTCAATAAGGTCCCCCATAATTGTCGAAATACCGATAAAGCCGCCAAAAAGCAGAACCCGGATAAGGGTTGAGTTGAAAAGCCCGGGGAGAAGCAGGTAAAATAGAAGTGAAATACCAACGGAACCGATAAATCCGGCTATAAACCCGGCCAGGCTCTTGTGCGGGCTGATCACGAGCTTCAACCCTTTACCGAAGAACTTTCCGAATAGATAAGCCAGAATATCGTTGGTGAAGATAAGGCTGAAGAAAAAGAGCAGCGAGAACGATGGGTTGTTCAAACCGGATATTCGGATAATAAAGGAGAGAAACAATCCGGGATAGATAAAAACGACAAAAGATGTGGACACCCGCTGGAGAACACGGTGTAGCTCTTCTTTCTCCTTAACTATAATGCTTCTGAACAGGATGACGGAAAGAGCGAAACAGAGCCAGGGGAGAAAAAAATGCGAATTGCTGAGCTGTTCAAGATAGGCGGCCGCGGGCAGTGAAACACCGAGGAAAGCGGGGAGAAAACGAAAAGTAGGGAAGCCTCTTGTTTCAAAAAAATTTCTCACTTCCCGAGCGCTGAAAAAAGTGAAAATACATATAAAGATGTTCAGTGTAAGAAATTTACAGTAGGGTAGGTGAAACATCATAACGTATAGGAGGGGAAGTACTATAGCGGTGAGCGTCACTCGTGAAAAGAATGATTTTTTACTAATTTGTGCTGCCAAATCTTCTCTCTCTTTGCTGATACTCTGAGACAGCTTCTTCCAAATCCTTGCCGCTCCAGTCCGGCCACGGTAACGGGCTGAAAAAAAGCTCTGCGTATGCACTTTTCCAAATGAGGAAGTTGCTGATCTTCATCTCGCCGCCGGTTCTGATTACAAGATCCACGTCGGGTATTTCGGGGTGGTCAAGGCAGTTTGCCAGCGCATTTTCGGTTATCTTCAATTTCGCTTGATCCTTGCTTGCCTGACCATCGAGCCAGCATATCGATGCACGTACTATTTCGTCTCTGCCGCTGTAATTTAACGCAAAATTAACCTTCAGGCCATCATAATCTTCTGTAGCAGCCACTGCTGTTTTAATATCTTTTCTTGCTTCAGGCGGCATTCCATCAAGGTTTCCGCTGTGAATTATCTTGATCATGCTTTCCCTGTAGAAACGAAGCTCATTTTTTAGATGTATGCGAATTAAGTCTGTGAGGAAGGCAGGAATGGGGAACAGGGTCAGGAACCGAATTCTCATATCCGAAGCCGCCTTTACCACTCTTTTAACAGCTCCCAGACCTTCCCTGCGGTAAAAATTTCCAGATTTCCCTCCGTCCATGATTATACCTACATGAGCAGGCAGGGAAGGTGGACCGGCCGATCTGTGTTTTCGCATTAAATTTCGAGGATTTCCTTTTCCTTTTCTTCAAGAAGCTTATTTACTTCCTCGATATATCGATCTGTAGACTTCTGAATATCGTCCATCCCCCGTCTTGCATCGTCTTCACTGATTTCAGAATTCTTCTGTTTTTTCTTCAATTCCTCGTTCCCGTCCCGGCGGATATTTCTGATAGTTATGCGATACTGCTCCGTCTTGTTTTTCGCCACCTTAGCCAGATCTTTTCTTCTTTCTTCGGTAAGGGGCGGAATATTTATACGGATTACCTTGCCGTCGTTGTTGGGATTAACGGAAAGTTCTGATGTCTGGATGGCTTTTTCAATAACACCGAGAATAGATCGGTCCCATGGTTGGATGACAACGAGTCTCGCTTCAGGTATGGATATGGTTGCCACCTGGTTCAGAGGCGCCTGTTGACCGTAATACTCTATCCGAATTTTTTCAAATAGAGCAGTCGATGCTCTTCCCGTTCTGATACTGTTGAGTTCGTCTTTCAGTGCATTGACTGCTTTTGTCATGCGGTCTTCTATCCCGCGTTTGACTTTTTCCATGGAATCCTCCTGCTTAATTACTCTATTTCTTCACCAACTTTGAAGTATAGGAAGTCGGTTATATCAACATTTCCCCCCAGTTCTTTTCCAAGCTCGGAGAGAACCTGAGAGGACTTCTTCTTTTCTTCCCGGACAAACCCCTGGCCCATCAAAGTAATTTCCGAAAGGTGTTTGTTGAGCTTCCCTTTTATAATGCCTTCCTTGACTTTTTCCGGCTTATCAAGCTGATCAGTCTGTTTTTTAAAGATATCCTCTTTATCTTGAAGATAAGCAGGATCGACCTTGTCTCTGGAAAGGAAGAGAGGGGCGAACGCTGCAATATGAAGTGCAAAGTCGAAGGACATTTCCTTGAGACGGGAATTTTCCAGGAGAACCGGTTCGCTAACCCTCATTTTTACCATGACTCCAATTCTGCCTTCACCGTGGATGTATTTTGTTAAAAATTCATTACCGTCCGTTTCCAATACCTTAAAGCGGCGAAGCGACATATTCTCTCTGATCCTGGTCATAGTATCTGTGACCATGGCTTCCAACTGTTCAGTTTTGTCTGTTAAATTTTTATCAAGAATTTCCTCTACCAAATTTCTCCCAAGATCATTAAATTCCGTGTTTCGAGCTACAAAATCAGTCTCGCAGGAAAGTTCCAGCAGGACCCCTTTGTTCTTTTTAACGAATGACCAAATTTTACCTTCGTTGGTAGCTCTTCCTCTTCTCTTACTTACCGCTGCCAGACCAAGCTCTTTCAACAGCTTTTCCGCTCTGGTAAAATCGCCGTCCGCCTTTACCAGGGCTTTCTTACAGTCCATCATACCGGCGCCTGTTTTTTCCCGCAGCTCCTTTACATCCGTTGCTTTAATACTCATTGTCATCTCCTATTCATCGTAGAGCTTGTCTTCATTATCCACATTCTGTTCGAGAAGTGCTTCATCTTTGGAAACAGCCTTTTCTTTTTTTGCCTCATCCTTTTTCGCTTCTTCAGGGCTGTAATCAGAATAATCTTCACTGGTAAAACCGGTTTCCGCCGGCTTTTCTTCAGATTTCCCAATGCTTGCGCCAAGCGGAATGGTCTCCACCTCTTCTTCGGATTGGGGAGAGGCTATTTCACTGTCTTTATCTAGGATCTCCTGCTCGGACTCCTCCTCTTCCTGTAGAGTTTCGATGACTTCGAGACCAACCTCGTTTTCCGCTTCGATTACGGCATTGGCTATGATTTGAGCAAACAAAGTGATGGCTCTTATCGCATCGTCGTTGCCTGGAATGGGGTAGTCGATTCCTTCGGGATTACAATTAGTGTCAACAATAGCGATAATAGGAATTTTCATTCGCTGGGCTTCGGCCACAGCTATGGTTTCTTTCCTGGTATCAATAATGAAGACGATCCCGGGAAGTTCCTTCATCTCTTTGATTCCGCCCAGATTTTTGACCATTCGATTTTTTTCTTTCATTAAGCGTGAAATTTCTTTTTTGCTGAGAGTTTGAAAGGTCCCGTCGACTTCCATCTTTTCCAATTTATTTAATCTCTGAAGGGATTTTTTAATTGTGGTGAAATTGGTCAGCATGCCTCCGAGCCAGCGGTTATTTACATAATATACACCGCTCCTCTGGGCTTCTTTTTCCACAGCTTGCTGGGCTTGCTTTTTCGTGCCTACCATAAGAACGGTTTTACCAGCCAGCACAGTTTTCCGTACTACCTCATAAGCTTCCTTTATGGCAGGGATAGTTTTCTGCAGGTCAATAATGTGGATCCCATTTCTTTCGGCAAATATATACTTCTTCATCCTGGGATCCCATCTCTTGGTCTGATGTCCAAAATGCACACCCGACTCTAACAAATTTTTCATTGTTACAACTGCCATTACTCCTCCTCGTTTTGAATCACTCGATCCTTCTCTTTGTCTCGATCAGAAAGGGCTGTATCCTTCACGGGACAATCCCTTCCTGCCGGAAATTAAGCTGTTCCCACGGGAAATCAGCCTTCCTTAGCATGCCATAAAAGAGGCAAATAGGCAAGCCTACGATGTTACTGTAAGATCCTTCGATAGAATCGACAAGGAACTCTCCCCTTTCCTGTATCCTGTAAGCTCCCGCCGCATCGACCCACTCGTTGGTGTCCAGGTAATATTCGATTTCATCCTGCTCGAGCTTTCTGAAATGCACCATACTGATGCAGGAGTCCACGTCCATGGATTTTCCGGCGCCGGGAAGCAGGGCAATACCTGTTAAAACCCTGTGTGCGCGGCCGGACAGCCTTTCGAGGATAATTTTCGCGCTCTTTCTGTTTTCAGGCTTACCGATAACCGATCCTTCCAAATCAATAACCGTATCGAATCCACAAATCCACTGTTGATTATCCAGAAAACCAGCGGCTTTCCGTGCTTTTTCCACTGCAAGAGCTTCCACCATCGTTACCGGATTCCGAGAATGGAAGCGGCTTTCGTCCACCTCCGGTATTACCACGGTGTAAGGAACGCGAATTTGTTCGAGTATCTTTTTCCTTTGAAGCGAACCGGAAGCTAGTATAATTTCTGGCATTTATTGTTTCTTAAAACTAATCAATTTTTACCTGCCGGGCAAATTCTTATAGTCCGATTTCAGATCAGTCTGAAGAGGACAATACCACCCAACGCACCTAGCAAAGTGCCGGGATTGGCGCGGAGAGACAGGGAAACTACGTACAGATCCAGAATCTGCAGCGGCGCCTTGAGTGTCAGGGAAAAGGAAACTCCCAACTGCCGGAAAAGCCTCTCGAGGAGCTCCCATCCAAGACTGCCGATAAACATGCCTAAAATAAGCAGTAGTATGAAACTGGATAGATTTTTCCTGTTCAATTTCATAGTTTGGGCGCAATTTAAGGTAATGCATGATATCTGTCAAGACTGGGGTAATTAGGAGATTTCAGGGAGGGTCGTCGCATTGAAGAAAAACGGAAAAAATGACAAAAAACGTGATTTTTTCACATTTTCCTCAATGGGGGCATATATGCTTTCGAGCAAATTGCTGCAAGGGACTCCATAGATATCAAAGATATGAAATCGCTCCAGGGAGTAATCCTATCGTTGACATGGATAATGACAGTCTGTACATTGAGTGTGAATTGAGGGGCAATTAGCTCAGTTGGATAGAGCGTTGGCCTCCGGAGCCAAAGGCCGTGGGTTCGAATCCCGCATTGCTCAAAAGCAAGTCTCTGTATTGTAAATGCTTACGGACATACGTC
>CBDUZM010000216.1:0-5864 GCA_965371685.1 uncultured Spirochaetaceae bacterium
GGCCGGCTGCAAACAGTATCAGGATAATATTGCTTACAGCAAAGAAAGTCCGCAGCTTAACCTTTAAAGCACCAAAAAAAAGAAAGAAGCTTAAAATTATCGCTGCCAGGATACCCAAACCAGCCCCCAATAGCTGATTGCCACCAGAAGCATAACGGGCTGCATTCAGAAATATTACGGATTCAATACCCTCGCGAAGAATGGATACGGTTACTATCAGGAAAAAGCCGATTCTCCGAGATTTCGACAGCTCGCGCTCTACCCGCCGTTCAAGCTCCGCAGTGACATTGCTCTGAGACATCATCCAGAATATCATTGTGGTGAGGAGTCCTGCTCCTACCAACATTGTAATGCCTTCAAAAAGCTCCTCATTTTTTCCTTCGAATCCCCCGGCTATTGCTTCAAATGCAAAAGCTCCACCGGCGCTCAAAACAACACCGGTAAGTATGGCCCAGTAGACCAAAGATCTGTTCCCGGAGTTTCCGCTTCGCTTCAGGTATCCGAAGATTATCCCGACGATCAACGCGGCCTCCAGTGTTTCCCGGAACATAATGATTAAGCCCTCTAACATTTGGCTTTACTCCAATATAAAGCAGTAATATATATTACTAATTTGATCATGTTTGCGTCAATGTTGATGTAAACTCGCTACCTTCGCGGGTTTTCGTCATTCATCTTCGCAGCCCTATCTACAAGTCTCGACGCAAGCGTCATGCCCATAGGGAGGGATTCAAGGGAAAGCCACTCACTCGTACGGTGTATATCATGTCCATCGGTCAGGTATATGGTAACGGCGGGAATACCCCGGCTCAACGGAATATTGGCATCGGTGCTGCCGATCCTATACTGTATGTCTTTTTCCGGCACACCCAGGTCGTTGAGGATCTGCGTCGCCGCTGCCACCAGCGGATGATCGGCGCCGATCGATCCGGTTGGCCGATCACCGACCACGGTCGCCTTGATTTCTGCATTGCCGGCATCTCCGGCAGAAGCCGCCAACTCCTCCGTACGCATAACGAGCCTGTTAAGTTCCTCTGCACCCTCAGAACGTAAGTCCAATAACAGGCAGGCGTGCTCGGCAATTGTATTGACAGAGGTACCGCCTTCGATCAAGCCGATGTTAAATGTAGTCCGCGGGGACTCAGGGACCTGCCAGTCAGTAATCACGTTCGCCATACGCACCAGCACATGAACCGCGCTGGGCTCTCCAAAAGAATCCCAGCTGTGGCCGCCGTGGGCCTTGACATCTATCCTGTAACGGCGTACACCCAATCCCCGGTGCGTAATCCTCAGGGGTCCAATCTCCGCACCCGCTCCTTCGAGAACAATACACCTCTTAATCTTTGAACCCAGGCGATCCACGGCCCTCCGCATGCCTTTTAAATCACCCAATCCCTCTTCTCCGGCATTAGCTACAAACCACAGATCAGAATCAGGTTGTTTATCTCCTGCCGCCGCTTTCCCCGCCAGCGTCAACAACCCGGCCAGTCCCATGCTGTTGTCGCCGATGCCCGGACCATATAGGCGCATTCCCTCTCGACGATTGGTTAAATCGGTTTCCGCAGGGAATACGGTGTCCAGATGCGCACTGACCATCACTCCCGGGCCCTGTTCAACTCCGGCAACACGCGCATAGACGTTGGGTGTATCGTCCACCTCAACCCCGTTAAGCCCCATCTCGCCAAAGCGTTCGGCGACAAACTGAGCGCGCTCGTACTCGGCGCCGGTAGGAGCAGGCACCTGCTGAATCGCCAAACAGAGCTTCGCAATTTGGTCGATGTCCCAATTCATCATTCCAGCACCATTTTTCCTTTAATACAATCCATCGGAATTGTTACCAAGTTTTCAGAGGGGGTGAGGGCAACATACAGCTTAAAGAATAATTTGTGTAGTTGTCAATATTCGAACCGACCAACTTAATGGTCGTTTTTTACCAATTATAATATTATCTTAATATAATGAAATTTACAGAACTTAATTTAAATCCCTTGATTCTGAAAGCAATACGGGAAATGGGCTATCAGGAATTAACACCGGTACAGGAAAAAACCTTTCCCCATATTCTACAGGGCCGTGATTTGCTGGCAACTGCTGAAACCGGCTCGGGGAAAACGAGCGCCTGCGGAATACCCCTTGTCCAGCGTATCGACTCTTCCTTAAACACTATTCAGGCTTTGATAATCGTACCCACAAGAGAACTCGCCCTCCAGTATGTGGAGGAAATCGGTAAAATCACCAAATATGTGAAGGTTGTACCCTTTGCCGTGTATGGCGGCTTTGACATGGGCATACAAAAGGCTAAACTGGCAAGCGAGGTCCATATCCTGATTGCAACACCCGGCCGCTTGATCGATATGCTGTACAGCGGCTATATATCCCTTTCGGATGTACAGACTTTGATCTTAGATGAAGCGGATGAAATGCTGAAGCAGGGTTTTGCCGAAGATATAGATTTTATTCTTTCCTGCCTGATCCATGAACACGAAATTATGCTCTTTGCAGCTACCATGCCTGATGAAGTAAAAAGACTGGCCGAGAGTTATCTGAATAATCCGGTTGTTATTGAGCTGAACCTGGAACAGGTCGCCCCTCAGTCGCTTGAGCATCACTTTCTCTCTGTGCCGGGCTCAGCCAGGCTCAAAGCACTGCAGGATTATGCACAGAAAGAATCCATATCTCAGGCTATTATATTCTGCAATTCCCGTTTCAGCGCTGAAAAGCTTTTTCATCAGATTAAATCGCAGCTGAAAAACTCTGAATTTATCCACGGCGGTTTAGAACAGTCCAAGCGTACCTCAATTATCCGCCGCTTCCGTAATCATAAAATTACTTATATGGTGGCTACCGACCTTGCAGGCCGTGGATTGGATTTCAGACATGTCAGTCACATTATCAATTTTGACTTCCCAATGAGCAGTGAAAGCTATACTCACCGCACCGGACGGGCAGGAAGAATGGGCAGGCCCGGTATTGCCGTGACCATGGTTACCAGCAGGGATCTGGGTTCTTTAAAGCGGATGTTCGGAGTCAACCGGATTGACCACCCCATCTGGCTGGGTAATAAACCCGATCTCTCTTCATCCTACAGAAAGAAACATTACCAGGGAAAGAGATCAAGAAGGTATTAAGAAAGCTTTTTTAAAGAATAGATCTTGACGAATCGGTTTGTTTTTAGTAAGCTAATTAACGTTAACTAACTTTCAATCCAGGAGAATCAGGAACGGAATCCTTTACCGAGCGTCAACACGATATCATTGAACAGGCTTTGCAGCTGATCGCAGAACAGGGCATCGAGAAACTGACCTACCGGAATCTTGCCAAGAAACTGGGAATCACCGAGCCTGCATTCTACCGTCACTTCAGCAGCAAAACCGAAATAATGTTCGGAATTCTCGTATACTTCGAAGGCATCCGCCGGGACCTGTTCACTCGAATCCGTGCTTCTTCTACGAGCAGTCTATCAACGATTGAGTCTATTATTCTCAAACATTTCGAGCTGTTCGAAAAAAAACCGGCCCTTGCTATGATTCTTTTTCCCGAAGCGATACGTCAGAATCGGGAGGAGCTGGGTGAAAAAGTATTGGAAATGATGAAAACCGGACAGGAAAACATCATCGCGATCATCGCCGAAGGCATGAAACGGGGCGAGATCCGGGATGATATCGACAAGCAACAGCTTGCCCTCATGATCTCCGGTACTCTCCGTCTACTGGTGACCCGCTGGCAGCTTGAAAAATACAACGGAGATTTACAGGAACAGGGACGCAGATTCTGGCAAGACCTGTCGCTGCTGATCCGAAACGAGGATTGGACACAGAGTAAAGCCGAAAATGCAGCGGAATGTCGAAACACTCAAGAAGACAGGCAATCCGGGAGAGTTGAATGAATGTTACCGTTCTGGCGATCAATCTGCTGGCCGCTGCTGCGCTGGTGGTATCCGTTATCAAGGACCGTAGAAAGACCGTCGCGGCGCTTAAGGCTGCTCTCCGATTGTTCCTCCGGCTCCTACCGTTCTTCGTATTGGTTCTCCTTCTTATCGGCCTTCTGTTTACCTTCCTTCCACCGGAAAAGCTGTCCTCGATGATCGGCGAACAATCCGGCTTCAGCGGCGTTCTTCTGACAGCCCTATTGGGTGCAGTACTGCACATCCCGGCATTGATCTCCTTTCCGCTGGCCGCTTCCACATTGGAGATGGGGGCATCGGTAACAGCCGTTGCAGCATTTATCACCACCCTGACGATGATCGGTGTGGTTACGCTGCCCCTGGAAATCCGAGAACTCGGAAGGCAGCGGGCTTTGTTGCGCAACAGCCTGAGTTTCATCGGTGCGCTGCTCATTTCACTCCTTATGGGAGTGATCCTATGAAAGACCGACTACAGCAAAAGCGAGCCTTTGTTCGCGACATTCTAATCCTAACTGCAGGGGTTATCATGGCGGGGACATTGATCCTCATCTTCCCTGACCGTAAAACTGTTATGAAAGAGACCACGCTGCAGTACCTGCTCGAAATGGTCCAGGTCCTGCCGGCGATTGTGATCCTGATGGGACTGTTTGCCGTTTGGGTGACCAGTGAGCAGGTAGAAAAATACCTGGGAAAAGCGTCAGGGTTGCGCGGGGCGGCTATCGCTCTTGTAATCGGGTCCCTGCCAACCGGACCGTTGTATGTAGCGTTCCCGATTGCCCGCGGCCTGCTGGCCAAGGGGGCCAGTACGGCGAACATCATGATCTTTCTCTCCGCCTGGGCCTGCATCAAGATCCCCCAGACGATGATGGAGCTTCGCTTTCTTGGACTGAAATTCATGGTTGTTCGATTGATATTGACTACGGTATTCGTAGTTTTAATGGCTTTCTTTATAGATGCGTTGGTTCGCCGCAGCGAGGAAAAAAGTGCCGGAACTGAACCCGGGAATGACCTCGGTACCGGTAGAAATCGAATGGAGGAAAAATAAAATGCAAGGTAATCTAATCATATTCACAGGCGTAACATTCCTGCATGATCTGTTCACCGCCGTCTGGATCGGCGGGTTGATCGTCACCGGGCTTGTTGTGTTGCCTGCAGCGAAGAAACTGTTCGGCATGAGCCCGCAGACCCGGCAGCTCATGCAGGTGGTGCAGCGCAGGCTGCGCGTGCTGGTGTACGTCAGCATTATCGGGTTGATTATCACCGGCGTGCTTATGTCACAACGAAGCCCCCAGTTCCAGGGGCTATTGAGTTGGAGCAACTCCTATTCGGTAATCCTGGCGCTGAAACATCTTCTGGTGATCCTCATGGTTCTCATTGCGCTGGTACGCAGCCTGGTTTTTGGTCGAGTAAAAATGCCGGCAGCGGGACAGCAGGGAGCAGGTGTCGATGGCCCGGCCAGTGGAGCGGATTCCCCTAAACAGGGCGCAGCGTCGCGCAAAGACCGCGTTGGCGCCTTGCTATTGCTTGTTAACATCGTCCTGGGAATCGGTGTCTTGATGCTGAGCGCAGCGGCGGCTGCCATCGCGGCTCAGGGCGGTAATTTGCCTCTGTAGGTGGCAAACAATGACTTTCCCTTTTGTACGTTCTGACAGCACTGATGATTTGATGCGGGCTAATGATCCGGCCCATCAACCTTGTTGCCGAATATGAATTTCACACCGCAGACGGGGAGGTACAACGGTTCACCATTTTCGTAGCCAATTTCGAAGAACCGCGCGATTCCAGCCCACCCGCCCAGAGAAAATGAATTGGACAATTGAAACACATACGCCGCGGCAACCCATAGTTCGAATGCATTATTATAATCGTCATCGTCGAGGATGATGAGTTTGTTGACTCCTACCAGTGGTTCGACCGCGCTTCCTCTTCTCTCTCCGGTTTCTTCGACCGCCGGTATCTC
>CBDUZM010000217.1:0-5806 GCA_965371685.1 uncultured Spirochaetaceae bacterium
CTACATTTTTTGGTCCAACGATGGGATCAAGAGATTACACGCCCCATTCTAACATTTTTCCGCTTTCACTCCAAAATGTATGTTAACGCAGATGTTGGCAAGGTGAGGGACTATGAATAGACCAAACATACTTTATATCCACTCACATGACACGGGGCGATATGTACAGCCGTATGGGCACGCCATTGCCACACCATGCCTTCAGCGTCTGGCCGAAGAAGGGATCCTATTCCGGCAGAATTTCTGTATCAATCCCACATGCAGCCCGAGTCGGGCTGCCCTATTAACCGGATGTTATCCCCATGAGAACGGCATGACGGGATTAGCGCATCGCGGATGGTCTCTTACTGACTACAGCCGGCATATAATACATACGCTGCGTCGAGAGGGCTATGCGTCGGTGCTGGCCGGCGTCCAGCACATTGCTGTCTCTACAGCCGAGAAGCAGGCATGGCAGATCATAGGCTATGACAAGTGTCTCGATGGCGAGCAGCATGAGCAGGCAGCTTCGTTCCTCCAGTGTTCCCCAAAGGAACCCTTCTTCCTCTCTGTTGGCTTCTCAGAAACTCACAGAGAGTTTCCGGCTATCGACGACTCCCCGGAGAATCCCAAGTACTGCCTGCCGCCTTCACCTCTCCCTGATACGCCTGAAACAAGGAAAGACATGGCTGGATATAAGACCAGCGCACGGGAACTGGATCGCAAGATGGGCATTGTGCTTGATTCGTTGGATCGTAGTGGCCTGGCAGCCAACACTCTTGTCATCTGCACAACTGATCACGGGATTGCATTTCCTCGTATGAAATGCAACCTGCATGACTCCGGTATTGGCGCCATGCTTATAATACGCGGTCCGGGCGGATTCACGGGTGGTAAGGTCATCGACAGCATGACCAGCCATCTCGATATTTTCCCCACAATATGTGAACTCCTTGAGATTGAGCAGCCGCCATGGTTGCGGGGAAAGTCGCTCGTGCCTCTTTTGCGCAAAGCTGTCAGTGCACTGCACGAGGAACTGTTTTTCGAAATTAACTATCATGCCGCCTACGAACCCGTGAGAGCAATTCGAACCAATCGATGGAAGTACATTCGACGTTTTGACGGCCGCGTTGCGCCTGTGCTTCCAAACTGTGATGACGGTGAAAGCAAGTCGCTCTGGCTCGATCATGGATGGGAAAAGAGACCCGTACCTGAAGAATCGCTCTTTAACCTTGTGTTTGATCCGAACGAGACAGACAACCTTGCCTATGATACTGGTCACGAAGCGATTCTGAAACGGATGAGGGATCGTCTGAAACGATGGATGAAAGAAACTTATGATCCCCTCCTGAATGGTGACTTGCGTCCCCCGGCCGGGGCAGTCATTAATGACAGCAACGGGCTTTCGCCAGGGGAGAAAACGCACGCTGCCCGGCAAGAGAGCTCAAATTTGATTTCTCAAGGAAAGTCAAAATGCGAATGAATCAATGGTAACCGAGGCTTTTGAGAACGTGACACAGTGAGTGCTGTTAACAAGACCGTATAAAGGGGAGGAATATGATAAAACCAAAAATGTTAAAAAAAGGAAGTAAAATAGCAGTTATTTCTCCAAGTTGGGGAGGTCCTTCCGTATATCCTGATATCTATAGAAAAGGAATAAGTAATTTAGAAGAAATATTTGGATTTGAAATAATTGAATATCCAACAGTAAAAATGAAAGCGGATGAATTATATAAGGACCCTGAACTGAGAGCAAAAGATATTAATGATGCATTTTTAAATGAAGAAATAGATGCAATTATTGTAAGCATTGGAGGGTATGAATCTATAAGAATACTTAAATACCTGGATATAGATTTAATATTAAATAATCCAAAAATCATTATGGGTTACTCAGATGCGGTTACATTCATCTCTTATTTAAACTATAAAGGTTTAGTAACCTTTCATGGACCTACTATTATGGCGGGTTGGGCACAAATAAGAAATTTCGATTACCTGTTTGATTATTATAAGGAAATGCTGCTGGAAAATAATAAAGAGAATGAAATAAAACCATTTCCAACATGGAGTGATGGTTATCCGGATTGGGCAAATAATGAAAATATTGGTAAAGTAAAGAAAATAACAGAAAATCAAGAAGGATGTAAATGGATCCAGGGAAATAAAAAAGTCATTGGAAAAATGTGGGGTGGATGTATAGAAGTTTTTAACTTTCTTAATGGAACGGATTTCTGGCCTGATAAAGAGTTTTGGAATAATAAAATACTGTTGATTGAAACATCTGAAGAGAAGCCTTTGCCGATGCAAGTTGGATATATAATACGGAATTTAGGAATACAGGGAATATTGAATAAAATAACCGGTATTTTGATTGGTCGTCCGAAAGAGTATACAGATGAAGAAAAAGAAGACCTATGGGATATTATAAAAACAATTACATCAGAAGAATTTAAGAATCCCGATTTACTAATAATTGGGAATATGGATTTTGGTCATACAGATCCAAATTTGATATTGCCATTGGGAATTGATGTTGAAATAGATCCAATAATTAAAAAAATAATGATTAAAGAGGAAATTTACAGAAATTGATAAAGGGTAGTCTAACATAACAATTGAACCTGACGCCTTCTCGCCGCACCGTTCGGGGTCAAAATGAAGGATCTTGAAGTATCAAGATGATAGGCGCAAGTGCTGCACCCGGGCGAACGCGGGATTAGCGGTGCGGCAGAGCTCATCGTTCGATGGAAGCAAAACAATGAACCGACGTGAAAGACTTATGGCCACATTACGCGGCGAGACAGTGGACCGGCCGGGGATTTGTTCTGACACCATCAGCATGTCCGTATGGGAGGGAACTTTCGGTTTTAGCGTTGAGAAACTACGAGAAGGTCATAGAGCTTGTTGAGAAATGGTGAAGAAAGCATCGAACTAAAGGATCGAAGCGACGCTTTCCAATGTGCCTCATCCCGGACATTATCTTATTATAAGAACATTCTACAAAGGAAAATCATTGGTCGATGAAAAAATCATAAGGTATGGAAAAAGCCTTTCTCCTATGCAGGCCGGTAAGGTAGTCAGGAGATGGATATTGTTGTATCATAACACAGCTCATGGTGTTATGAAAGCGATATCAGGGGCAAAGGAGGCTGCCGCATGATTAAGGAAATTACAGCTAAGAAGCTTGATACAAATCGCTTCGTTGATGAGAAAATCAAGGAAATCAAAGACTCCGTTGGTGAGGGAAATGCGATCAATGCCCTCTCGGGAGGCGTAGATTCATCTACAGTTACCATCCTCGGGCATCGAGCCCTGGGGGATCGCCTTAAGACCGTCTTCATTGAAAACGGCCTGATGCGGGAGGGAGAGCCAGAACAGGTGGCAGCTTTTTTTCGGCAGCTAGGTGTTAAGGTAGAAATAGTCGACGCGCGCGGCGAATTCTTCGAAGCGCTCAAGGGAATTACGGATCCTGAAGAGAAGCGTGAGGCTGTAACCCAGACTTTCTACAAAAAAGTAGTCGGACGGCTCGTCGGGGAGAGCGGAGCGAAGTAACTTCTACAGGGAACAATCCTGACCGATGTCGATGAAACAGTCGCGGGGATCAAGCGGCAGCACAATGTCTTCGAGCAGCTCGGGATCGACCCTGAGGAAACTTTCGGCTACCGTATTATCGAGCCGCTCATACAGCTTCGCAAGGATGGTGTCAGAAAAATCGGCAAAGCCCTCGGGCTTCCAGCCGAGCTGTTCGAACGTATTCCTTTCCCGGGCCCTGCACTCTCGGCTCGAGTCATAGGGGAGGCAACACCGGAACGTATCGAGATTGTCCGCAAGGCGACCGCCGTTGTCGAGCGTCTGCTCAACAGCAGCGGTGCATTTCAGTACATGGCGATCCTTCACGAAGACCGCGTGACCGGTATGCGGGACGGCAAGCGTGATTTCGGTCAGCAGATAGAAGTACGCTGCTGGGACAGCGTAGATGCGCGGACGGCAACGCCGACACGACTCTCGTTTAAAATTCTTGAGAAGATTGCCGGAGCGATTGTCCATGAGGTCCCGGGCATTGTCAGCGTCACGTACAATATAACGACTAAACCCCCCTCTACGATCGAGGCTGTCTGATGGTAATTGTGAATTTTAAGCAAAAGGCACTTTGTGTCTTTATGTCGATTTTCAACACAGGAATTTCTGCTTTGCAATTCCTGATTCTCATCAGTCTGTCAAGGCGGACGATTGAAATATACAGCAAGATGCCCGCCTTTTTGGCTTATGCTTCAATAGTTCCGCTCGGTATAATTGAGTTAGGTTTCGTGATTTTTATTTTCAGCTACTACTTCAAATTTCCCGATATATCATCAATATTCAGGAAATTTCTCGCTGTTACCGGTATCCAGTGCCTTGTCTTTGCCTTGATAGTGATAATCCGTCTTGTTGTATTTTCACCGTATGCAAGGATTTCGAACATGCCGATTACTGTATTGATGAGTCCTTTGGATTATATTCAATTTTTCGCCGGCCTTGCTGTAGGAATCCTGCTAATAATTATTCCCTCGAGAATACGCCGTTATTGATCAGCCAGCTGACAGACTCGCACACCGCTTCCAAAGAGCTGTATCGCGGCTGGTACTCAATCAGCCTTTGAGCTTTATGGATGCTGCAGTTGGGACTGCGGGCAATATGGTCCCGTGTACAAGACGCCTCCTCTTCTGAAACCTTTTTACGCCACTCTTTCCAGGGAAGGAACTTGAGTTGCTCCTCTTTGCCGAACTATCCAGCCGCATGCTCAGCATACCCGCGAAGAGTAAAGGCGGCCGGAGAGACTATATGAAAGCTTTCGCCTACCGCACTCTGCCAGTGCGTGATGGCCTTGACAAATCCCTGGGCCACATCATCTGCATGGACATGATGCACCGTCTCCAGGCCAAGATTAGGGAGCGCCAGTTCCCTGCCTTTGGCCAGGAACTCGAAGACACGGGGATTGAAATGCCCTGCGGGATTAAGAGGCGGCCAACCCTCTCCAACGATATGCCCCGGATGGAGCACGGTAGCCGGAAAACTATTTATACGCGCTTCCCGGAGAAGAAAAGCCTCGATCTCCGCCTTTTGAATACCGTAGCTACCAAAAGGTCGGCGGGGCAGATCTTCAGAGGCAGGGACTACGGTGCTGTGCCCGGCAAAGGTCTCTTTTTTATCTTCCTCCCGCCGATCCAGCAATATCTTTTGAACCGTGCTCCATGCCTTATAGGCATGATAAGGTTGTCGTTCACCGCCGCCTGCAAGCAGGTTGCTTTGTTTTCAGTCGGTTTAAAAACCCTTCCATCCTCCGAAAAGGGAACGCCAGATGCGATCCGCTTCTTCCTGCTGGGACTTTTTCAACGTAACGGGAAACGGCAGTTTCTCTGCCGCCGCTAGAAATGCAAGGATTTCCGCCGCCGCCTGAAGCGATGATGCAGCGACATCCAGGGATACGCGATCGATTGTGTCGTCGGGCCGGTGGTGAAAGAAGCGTCCGGCTTCGCAGTTCTTACGGCCCAGCCATGCCGAAGGCACACCGGCGGCGACAAAGGGGAAATGATCGGCATAGGGTATGAGATCAGTCTGAACCTCTAAAAAAAAGTTTTTCTTTATGAAAAAAGAGTTTAAAAAACCGGACATTTCATCGGGACCGTTACAGACCAGCTGGGACCATCCCATGTGGGAAGTGTATCCGTCGAAGTTGAACATGAATTTTCCCTTTTCACTGATGTCCTCATAATGCTTTCTTACATATTCCGCACTGCCTGCGGAAAGCTGCTCCTCTGCCCCGAAACTGAGTAGTAATATGGTC
>CBDUZM010000218.1:0-5782 GCA_965371685.1 uncultured Spirochaetaceae bacterium
AACCCCGAGTTTTTCCACAGCCACAATCTTAGGGCTATCTGAGTATTTCTTTATATAGTTCCTGATTTCTTCTTCCAGAATACGGTACTGATCCTCGATATCATCACGGTGGGGAACGAAGAGAGGCGTGCGGCCGCAGTAGACTATATGGTCAGGGGTAAAAACAGAGGAAACAGGGTAGAAGCCGTCCACAGATTCCACCAGATCCCGGATTTCTCTGTTCACCCGGAAGAGGACCACCGATGACCTGTCCTCTCCCTTGAGAAGCATTCGAAGCGCCGGCGCCAGTCGAAAAGCCCTTTCCCTGTCAAAGGTAACTGTGGAAAAATCGGGACTCCTCTTCACCATCGATCTCAGCCGCTCTATAACAAAGTCAGTAGTTTTTTTTATGCTTTCAGGATCGGTTCCCGCCACGAAGAGACCGTGATTCTGAATTATAAGGATATCGGGCTGCCTTCCATTCCTGCTTTCAAACTTATCGAGCTGCTCTTTAACCTCCTTTGCCAGGATGTAGCCCGGTTCTATCGTGGGAATCCATGCCATTCGATCGCCGAAGAGCTCGTGAGCCGCTTTTTCTCCTTCCCTTCCGCATGCCAGGCCGTTGACCAGTGCGGGATGGGTGTGGACTACAAAAGGATGATGAAAGAGATCGTGGAGAAGAACCTCGACGCTGGGGCGTTTGCCTTCACCCTGTGCCCGGCAGTCCATCACGTCCCTTAAAACTTCATCCTCTCTCTTTTGCGGGTCCTCCGGGTACCGCTTTTTCCAGAGATTCTCCAGAGCCGCACGGTCCATCTTGACGAATCCCTCTTCATCGATGTCCGCAAGCTTTGCCCCGGAGGCTTTAATAAAGAGGTGTTCTGCGGATTTGCAGGATGTATTTCCCCCGCCGGCAAGGACAAACTCTTCATTCTTCCCATAGAAGTGTGAAATATCTATTATTTTTTCCAGAGACATATGCATCTCCCTCTTCCACTGTCGTATGCCATAATTCCTATCACAATCCGATGTTTTTGGCTATGCAGGTTGTGGTCGAACCAGCAGTTCTCAGTTAGCGCCATTGAAAAAGGGGATGCCGGTGTTCCCGGGCATCCCCTTGAGTTTCAGGATATCTTCCTTAAATGAAATTACTTGGTTTTATCCGCCGGAGGCTTCTCCGAGGCATTGGAAAACCAGACATCGCCGAGGGAGCTTTCTTTTGAAATACCTCCTATAATCCAGAGCTTTCCTTTAAAAACAGCTGTCTGGTGGCTCACACGGGGCGTAAATTCCGCGGAATCAACAGCCATCTTCCATGTTTTGCCGTCCCGCGAATACCAGACGTCATTTACCGGATTGTAACCGTCCACATAACCTCCGGATATCCAAATACGTCCCGCAAATACGGAAGCTTCGTGCAGCATCCGCGGC
This sequence comes from uncultured Spirochaetaceae bacterium, assembly GCA_965371685.1. Classification (GTDB taxonomy): domain Bacteria; phylum Spirochaetota; class Spirochaetia; order SZUA-6; family CAZLRN01; genus CBDUZM01. The sequence continues at coordinate 1,411 of CBDUZM010000218.1, forward strand.
GGGAATCCGGTTTCAGAGGAATCGGCGACCAACGTCCACTCGACGCCGTCCTTTGAGCTCCAAACGTCGCTTAATCGCTCGGAATCTTGCCTGCCTCCCAGGACCCACATCCTGCCGTTATGCACGACTACCTGGTGCATATCACGGGACGGCAACGCCGCTTCATGAACCTCCTCGACCCAATGAACACCATCGGTTGAGGACCAGATAGTATGGGTGTCGGATTCCGATTCATGGCCGCCTATGACCCACATCTTATTATTGAAAACTATAACCTGGTAGTTGGCACGTTTGGGGAAAGGCTCGACTACCTCCATTTTTTCCCAGTAGACGCCGTCTTTCGAAGTCCAGATGTCTCTTTCGTACTCGTACGCGCCGGATTCCCCGCCCAGAAGCCAGAGCTTACCTTTAAAGTCCACAACCTGATGGCTGCGCCTGGGAGAGAATCCCGGATTCTCCGTCGCTCTCGTCCAGTTCGATCCGTCTGTGGAGTACCAGATATCATTCAGGTAATCGAGATTTGTAGACGATCCGCCAATTACCCACATTTTATTTTTGAAGACTACAGCTGCGAATCCGAAACGCCCCTGGAATCCCGCTCTGGCGACCGCCTGCGACCAGGTTGGATCGATTGGATTCCGGATCACTTCGACGGAATAGGTCATAACCGTCTTCCCGTCCTGCGCCGTTACCGTGATAGTAAGAGCGGCGGATGTATCTTCTTCCAGCGTAACGGTTTCAGCAGCGGTTCCCGATTCGATCGCTTTACCGTTGACCGCAACCGCTGCGACCGGACTGTTTACAACAGGCGTTATCGTCATTGAGCTGACATTATAGGGAATTCGGGCGGTGTAACTCGTTGTTTCGCCGGAAAAGACCGGGGAAAGGCTCGCTTCTTCGCTTACCATAAGGGCGGAAAGGGTAGCATCATGGTCAGGTTCACCCCGTTTGATGCTGAGGGTATAGGTCCTGGTGGTTTCACCGTCCTCGGCTGTCACTACGATGGGAATCGCATTGACTTCGCCGGCATTGAGTGGTACGGATACCTCAGCGTCTCTTGCGCCGTAACGCCCTCCTGCGATGGTTATCGATGCCTGCTGATGAGTGGCCGCAGGATGGATATTTACTGCCCCGGTAGAAAAAGGCACCTCTGCGCTGTAGCTCTCCACGTCAGTCGAAAAAGCGGGAGAAAATGTAACTTCATCACCCAGCGTAAGGGCCGAGAGGGTAGCGTCATGGTCAGGTTCACCTCGTTTGATGTTGAGGGTATAGGTCCTGGTTGTTTCACCGTCCTCGGCTGTTACCAGGATGGAAATCGCATTGACTTCGCCGGCTTTAAGCGGTACGGATGCCTGGGCGCCTCTCGCACGGTACTGCCCGCCTCCGATGCTTATCGACGCATACTGACTCTCGGCTGTCGGGCGGATTTTAATTGCCGCGATACTGAAGGGCACCTCGGCACTGTAACTCTCCGTTTTAGTTGAAAAAGCGGGAGAAAAAACCACCTCATCACCCAGTGCAAGAGCAGAGAGTGAGGCGTTTGTCTCCGCTTCTCTGATCTTGACGACATATTCCACCTCTTTACCGTCTTCCAGCACAAGAACGTACGTAACCGGCCGCGTAAAATTGTTAGGCGTAACTCCGTTTGTTTGGGGCGTTATCGCTCCCGAAGCCTGCTTAACATAGACTGCCCCCTTTTCCGGTGCAATAAAGGTAGCCACAAGGGAGCTTACATCCGCACCGGGAGGCACAACAACAGTGATGATCTTTGTTTTTTGATCTATGTACGCGTTGGCATCCCGGACTAAAACTCTATTGTTGTCCACCGCGGCAAACGTGTAAGATATAATAGACTTTTTCGCGAGACGAGTGCTTGCGCATCCGGCGATCAGCAATCCTGATAGTACTAAAATTGCCAATTGTAATGCCAATCCGGGCATACTTCTTTCTCTCATATCGTAATCCTCCTATGCAGATTTAATGTTTCATATAACTATAAATCGGCCTGAATTACACATGAGATAAACGAATAACACGTCAATAATCAACAGGCATCGCCCATCAATATAAACACCTTTACAGTCGTTTGATTATCGGCGGCGCTTAATTCCGGCCGATCCCCTTCCCCCTCCGCCAAGGAAAATGACCATACCAAACAGGAATCCAAAGTTATACCAACCACCATTGTTGTGCACTTCGTACATATGGATCTTATCAGTAAAAAGCGAGATAACGAAAGTAACCGGAGCGATTATCCCATGCCAAAGACCTTTCCAAAATCCGGTAACCTCTCCTTCTTCGTCGGGAATATTGGACAAATCATTTGGTCCGGCCGCACATCCTGCCAATGACATGATTAAAAGAGCTATCATTAAATAAATTGGTGCATTCTTCATTACGAATATCCTCCTGTTTTCTATTAGCCGTCATCTGTATGCCAGCTCCGCTGACAAGTTCAGGTACCGTTTCACCGCTTCAGACGGGACATTGAAAGGGATGTGGTTGCCGATGCACATCATATAGCCCCCGGACAATCTGCCAGTCTCCACCATCGATTCGACCATAACCCGAATTTCGTCTGCATCGTTTCGCATCAGGACCCGGTTATCGCCTTCTCCGGCAATGAAGCAGTTCTCGTATCGTTGTGCGATCGCCTTGTAGTTGGTGAAAGGTTCGCTGATTATGCCGCGTGCCCCGCAGGCCATTACATCGTCAACAAAGGCATCCACACATCCATCCACCATGAAAATCACTTCTTTGCCGGCTTGTTTCAGGATGTCCCAGAATTCCTCATAACGTGGAAAAATGTGTTTGTGCATCCACTGCGGGCTACAGACAGGACCGGTTGAAAGAACGATGTCATCGTGGCACACGACGAAGTTCACGGGAAGCCTCGCAAAGGCCCGGAAGACACGGCGGTTGATCTCGGCAAACTCCTCCATGATCCGGTCGAATTCGGGTTCCAAACACAGCATAAGGAAGTTCTCATACCCAAAGACAAGCAGTGGCCACATGAACATCGTGTTGTAGAAACCAACGGATGCGGACGATCCCGGCGGGGCCTGGTCGCCCCATTCCGCAGGATAGTTCTTGCGGTAGCGCTCGTAGACTACATCCTCATTTCGAAAGTCATCGTCTTCAACAACGTGCCAATCGGTAAAGTCAGCTTGCTCCAGAGGGCTGAAGCGCAGCATCTCTTCTTGGGTTTGGAACCGATGACTCGCTTCGTCCTGTTGCCAGTGATCACGATATGAGTCGCCCCATCGACCCTTGCTCTGGTCTGCTTGCTCCTCGGGCCTGGGTTTTGGGTCATCGGTCTTTGGGATACTGAGACCGAGCTGAGGGTATAGCGCTTGCAGTTTCAGACGGCAAAGCCTGGGATGTTGGTAGTAGTCAACCCCCGTCAGATAAGTCTCAGCGTCCGGGTTCGACCAGTGTTCCCAGTGTGCAATTCGTCCGGGGGCCAAGCCCATAAAACTCTCGTATCGTGGATCAGTCATCGGTTGCCTAATAATGGTTTCCCGCTTCTCCGGAGCCCTCTTTCTGTTACTACACTTTTGCTTACCGCGCCAGGAATTTCGGATTGTTGCCGGCAATGACTACCGTAATCTCGCCTTTAACCTGCTTCTCATGAAATTGTTCTGCCAGCTCCGCAAGGCCTGCCCGGTGAATTCTCTCAAATTTTTTCGTGAGCTCAATGCAGACAGCCGCTGTTCGGTTTCCCAGCACATCTAGAGCATCGCGAAGAAAGGCGCCTATCCTGTAGGGCGATTCGAATACGATCAGAGTATGCGGCCTGTCGCATTCTTCTTCGAGAAAGCTCCGTCTCCGGCCTTTTTTCTTCGGAGCGAATCCTTTAAAAATGTAGCTGGAACTCGGGAGGCCTGACACGAGAAGAGCGGTAGTAACGGCGCCCGCTCCCGGAATCACTTGAACCTCTATGCCCTCCTCCCTGGCACGGGAGATGATCCTGTATCCCGGATCGCTTATACCGGGATACCCGGCATTGCTGCAGAGCGCTACGCGGGAACCTTTTTCAAGGCAGGCAATAATCCGTCCGCCAACCCGGCTCTCGTTGTGCTCGTGATAGGAAAGTATCGTCTGAGGACTGGGAATCGAATACCTCTCATAGATCTTACGGGTTTGCCGGGTGTCTTCGCATGCAAGGACTTCCACCTCTCCCAGTATCCGCACAGCCCTGTAGCTGATATCCTCCATATTGCCAATGGGTGTGGCAACTATATATAGAACAGACACCGGCGCCATACTGGTTATCAAACTTTCCGAAGGGTGAGCTCAATTGATCCGCCCAACCCTTTCAGCGGCGAGGGATCATCGAGAATGCGGCCTATAGGCGCCACGGGGGAAGCAG
>CBDUZM010000219.1:0-5770 GCA_965371685.1 uncultured Spirochaetaceae bacterium
GGGAATTCAGCAAACTTCTTGAAAAAGGCAGGATCGGTATTTCCTGCGATCCAGAAGATTGGATAAATGCAGCTTTCAACATTCCCAAACTCAGGCTGATTCAGCTCTCACCCATTATAGCCTATCGCTCAACTACTTTACCTCGGCCTTTCCATGATGATCCGGCGGACCAGATTATTGTTGCAACAGCGCGAGAGGAAAATGCCGTTATCCTTACAAAGGATCATAACATCCTCGCCTATAAACACGTGGAAAGCATCTGGTAAAGCAACTCTCATTTGGGCCAAATTGCACGGCTTACCCGGACTTTCTTACAGTCAACCTGTGCGGCAGAAGGACGTGGGTATACGGGGAATCGGGCCGGATAAGACGGTTCTTCGTTATCTCTACCGCTCTCCGGGCAAGCTCCTCGATGGGCTGCTCTATCGTAGTCAGCGGCACCTTTAGCATATCAGCCCAGGGAAAGTAGTCATAAGCGACGACAGCTATATCAGACGGCACCTTGATCTTTTTCTTATTCGCATGGTAAATGAAGTTCGCCGCAATCCCTGAATCGCCAAAAACCACCCCGGTCAGTCTTGCTTTACCGGGTATTTTTTCCTGCTTCTGTACAAATTCCGTCAGCTCGCACATCCTGTCGCTGTCCGAAAGCATCCCCGGATCGAAGCTCTGTAAATCCGCCCGCGCCGCATTTAAAGTTTCCACGCATCCCTCAAAGAAAGAACCATGCTCAGCGGATGCTATGAGTATATTCCTGTGCCCCCTACCGAGCATATACTCGATCCCCATACGCCCCGCCTCCTTGCGGTCCAGAGCAAGGTAATCGCACTTGAGAGATTCATCGGGAAGACAGCCCACCAGAATAATCGGTATCTGCCGGCACCACTGAGGGAGCTTCTCCATGAGCTCTACCACAACGACCAGGGCGTTTACTTTCAGTGCCTGGAATGTCTTCATCCACGGTGATGTATGCCATGGCCCGCTGTGCCCGTGACCGAGTCCGAGAACAGGTCTGTACTCGGCGGTATGCAGCTCCGCTATCAGCGCGTTAATCAGCTCGGTGCGGACAGCGTCGTTCAGCGCGCGTGTATACACACCGATCATTCCGCTTCGGTTTGTGGAAAGATTGCGGGCGGCGAAGTTGGGTATATATTCATGTTTCCCGGCCAACCGCTTGATACGGCGCCTGGTTTCCGCAGAGATACGTCGAGAGTCCCGCAGGGCCAGGCTTACTGTATTTTTCGAACAGCCTGCCAGCTCTGCCAGGTCTTTCAGTGTTACTGCTTTGCGTATCCGCTTTTGACTCATCTTACGTATTCGCTTCTATTTCATAACCATAATTTTTTCTTTCCATTCTCTTTACAAGATATTATATTACCGGTAATATAACAATAAGACAACAACCGGAATAAATCAGGATTAAGGAGTGGAATTATGAAGATAGGGATCATAGGCGCTGAAAACAGCCATACAGCGGCTATCGCGAAAACGATCAATGTGGAAAAACTGGTCAAAGGTTTTTCCGTCGATTATGTGTGGGGAGAGACTGAAGAGTATGCCAAAAAGGCGGCAAAGGAAGGAAAGATACCCAATATAGTTAAAAACCCGAAAGAGATGCTCGGAAAGGTCGATGCTGTTCTCGTGGACCACCGTCATCCCAAGTATCATCTAAAAGCGGTGCTGCCTTTTATCGAGCAGGGCATTCCAACGTTTGTGGACAAGCCCTTTTGCTACAAGGCTTCTGAAGGAAAGGAATTCCTGAAAGCAGCCAGGAAAAACAAGGCGCCTGTCACCTCTTTCAGCGTTGTTCCGGAGCAGCAGAGTTTCAGGCGTTTTGTCAAACAAATGGAAGGCATCGGAAATGTCCTGGCGGGAACGACTTACGGGCCTTGCGACTTGAAAAGTAAATACGGCGGTGTATTCTTCTACGGTATTCATCAGGTGGATATGGTGCTGAATGCCTTCGGATACAACGTATCGTCCGTACTTATTACTGCAAACGGCAACGGAGCGACGGGGCAGCTTCTCTATTCCGACGGTAAAATTGTAACCTTGAATTTTATCAAGGAGGGGAACCATAGTTTTTCGATTACCGCCGTGGGAACGGAAAAAACCATACATCAGCCTGTTGTTTACGATAAAAACACATATTTACCCGGTATCAAGGTGTTTACCGGGATGTTTAAAACCGGTAAAGAGCCTGTAAAGTACGGGCATATGCTGAAGCCTGTGCAGGTTCTCGAGGCCATGGAGCTTTCGATCAAGTCAAAACAGATCGAGAAGGTTCTGAAATAGATAACCGGGAAAAAAGAATCCTGGAAATTCCAATCCTGCGGAGGAGAAATTGCAATGAAATTGGCAGTTGACGGCGTCAGCCCGATTCGAATCGAACCGATGCCTGCAAGGGCGCTTGTAGGCGAGGAAGAGAAAGCCGCCGCCCTAAAGGTTTTCGATCAGGCGATCGACTCCGGCAATGCTTTCGGCTATAACGGCCCATTCGAAGAGCAGTATGAGAAGGACTTCAGCGGATTCATGGGGGGAGGCCATGCCGATGGAGTCAATTCGGGTACCAACGCGGTCTACTGCGCATTGGGAGGCCTGCAAATAGATGCGTTATCGGAAGTGATCGTTCCTCCAATTACCGATCCCGGGGGTGTCATGCCCGTGGTCATGATGGGATGCGTGCCCGTATTCGCTGATGCCACTCCTGAAAGCTACAACACTTCAGTTGAAGAAATCGAGCCGCTGATTACCGAAAGAACAAAGGCAATAATCGTTGCTCACATAGGCGGGGAACCCGTCGACATGGATCCGATCATGAAACTTGCCCGCAAACATGATCTCTACGTGGTCGAAGACTGCGCCCAGGCGCACGGCGCGAAATACCGGGGTAACCTTGTCGGCACAATCGGGCATATTGCGGCTTTTTCAACCATGTTCGGGAAACACCACTGCACCGGCGGCCAGGGCGGAGTCGTCTACACCACCGATGAAAAGCTGTACTGGAAGGCAAAGCGGTTTGCAGACAGAGGCAAGCCGCTTAACATCAATGCTGAAAGCAACGTGACCGCCGGCCTCAACTGCAATCTCAACGAGCTTTCCGCCGCCATAGGCAGCGCTCAGATGAAAAAGCTGCCGGGCATTATTGAAAGGCGGCGCAGAGTCGGAGAAAAGATCAAGGAAGGCCTTAAAATCCGGAAGGCTGTCTCCATGGGACGGCAGGTTCCGAAAACCGAGTGCGTTTACTGGTTCCTTCGCCTTAAGCTGGATCTTAAGTCGATTAAAGTTGACAAGGCTGCATTCTGCAAGGCGCTGGATGCAGAAGGCCTGCCGGTTATACCGAGTTACCGCCACATTCAATGTGAAGCCCTCTGGTTTCAAAACAAGACGGTATTCGGCAAAAGCGGATTTCCATGGAGCTCCTCGGACTACAAAGGTCCAAGAGATCCTCAGTACAAAATCGACAATGCAGTCAAAACGACAGACAGCCATTTCAATATCAGCATCCATGAAGGCTACGGTCAAAGCGAGATTGACGATATTCTCACGGGTCTTGAAAAAGTGGAAAAGGCCTATCTAAAATAGGGAGAAAAGAATAGCAAATGATAATTGACAGTCATAACCATCCGGATTGGCATGGCCACGACCTGAACAGATATCTTGCCAACATGGAAAAGTACCGTATTGACAGAACCTGGATTTTATCCTGGGAATGTCCGGAAGACGAACGCAGCCCTGATTACAACTACTCAATCCCCGAGACTGGGGAAAGAGGCGCGATACCCTTCTCGAGGTGCCTCTCCTACGTGGAGCGAGCGCCGGAGAAGTTTACTCTCGGCTATGCCCCCGACCCTCGGAAACCCGAAGCTATCGACCGGCTCAGGGCTGGCATCGAGATCTACGGGGTAAAGGTGTACGGGGAGCTCAAGCTTCGAATGATGTACGACAATCCGGATGCAATCCGCATGTTCAGGTTCTGCGGTGAAAAGGGGCTTCCCGTAGTCGTCCATATTGATTATGAAATGGAAAGCGAGGGCCGATATCCACGTCCCAGCTACTGGTACGGAGGCGGGATGGTAGCCTTCGAGAGAGCGGTGAAAGCCTGTCCCGACACCGTCTTTCTGGGGCATGCTCCGGGCTTCTGGGCTCATATTTCGAATGACGAGCTCTACAAGACTGAGTTCTATCCAAAAGAACCTGTCGTTCCCGGAGGCAGATTAGTAAACATGCTCAAAAAATATCCGAATCTCTACTGCGACCTGTCGGCAGGATCAGGCATTAATGCCCTGAAAAGAGATCCGGAATTCGCCAAGAGTTTTCTATTGGAGTTTCAGGACAGGGTGCTCTACGGAAGGGACCAATTTGACAACGTGCATCAGGAATTCCTCGACAGCCTGGAGCTTCCTGACGATGTATCGGAAAAGATCTATTATAAAAATTCTCTGAAACTTATTCCGGTTAAATCCGTTTAAGCCCGGAAAGGCTTAAAAACAATGACACGCGGGAGGTTTTCAATGGAACAGAAGACACTGGCATTACTTGGTGGTAAAAAAGCGGTAAAATCCGATCCTGGTAATATGTTTACCTGGCCGATTGTGACTGAAGAACACGAAAAAGCCGTTCTCGATATGTTCCGTGCAGGTAAAATGAGCGGAACCGATATCACAAAGGAGTTTGAAAGAGAGTACGCGGCACAACTTGGCATGAAGTACGCGATCGCCTGCAACAATGGGACCGCCGCTATCCACTGCGCCCTTTACGGCCTCGGCGTCGGAGTGGGCGACGAGGTAATCTGCCCCAGCCTCACTTACTGGGCGTCGGTGGCGCAGGTTTACTCGCTCTGCGCAACGCCGGTATTTGCCGAAGTCGATCCGGTTACGGTCTGCATCGATCCGGAAGATCTGGAGAAACGTATAACCTCCCGCACGAAGGTGATCGTTGTGGTTCACTATGCAGCCATGCCGGCGGACATGGACGCTATCATGGCAGTAGCCGAAAAGCACAATGTAAAAGTATTTGAAGATGCCTCGCACGCCCATACGTCACTGTATAAAGGCAGGGAAGTCGGCACTTTCGGCCATGCCTCTGCTTTTTCCCTGATGTCCGGGAAATCTCTCGGTGTCGGAGAAGGCGGCATAATGTTTACAAACGATCAAAGGGTTCATGAACGGGCACTGCTCTTCGGCCATTACGCCAGGCACAGTGAAATCGAGCTGGAAGATCTGAAAGCTTATATCGGGCTCCCTTGCGGCGGATATAAATACCGCATGCACCAGGCGAGTTCGGCTTTCGGACGCGTCCAATTGAAATTATACAGAGAGGAGTTCGCGGAAATCGACAAGGCGATGAATTATTTTTGCGATCTCCTGGATGACATACCGGGAATCAAGCCGATCAGGCCGGAAAAGGGAAGCAACTGCACGAAAGGCGGGTGGTACTATCCAATAGCACATTATGCTTCTGAAGAGCTGGAAGGACTGAGTCGCGCAAGATATACCGAGGCGGTCAGCGCAGAAGGCTCTACCTGTTACGTCGGAGGCAACAAACCCCTGCACACTCATCCCCTGTTTTCAGAAATGGATGTATATGGCCACGGTAAGCCTACCAGGGAAGCTTATCTTCCCGAAGGACTCGACATCGTCCAACCGGAAGGGAGCCTGCCTGTGACCGAAGATGTGAAAAAGCGCCTCGTTGCCCTGCCCTGGTTCAGGCACTACAGGACGAACATCATCGAAGAACATGCCGAGGCTTTCAGGAAGGTATCCGCCAA
>CBDUZM010000220.1:0-5769 GCA_965371685.1 uncultured Spirochaetaceae bacterium
GAAAGTTAGACCCTGTATAACCATTGCTGCGGGAGAAACGGCCGTTATCATGGACACGGAGGGACCGGGCATTATCCGTCATATGTGGTATACATTCAGCAACGAGTTCTACCGCAACATGATTATCCGTATATACTGGGACGGCCAGGAAAACCCTTCGGTGCAGGCCCCTCTCGGAGATTTTCTCTGCAACTCATGGAACCTTCGTCAGAATATCCTCGCCGTTCCCATAAACGTCAATCCGAATGGGGGAATGAACTTCTACTTTCCCATGCCATTCAGAAAGCATGCGAAGATTACTGTCGAGAACATCGGTCCCCAAGAGCTGAGGAGTTTCTTCTACACCATCAATTATACACTCGAGCCTCTGTCGGACGACACCCTCTACTTCCATGCCTTCTGGCGGCGGAGCAATCCCCTAACCTACAAGAAAGATTACATTATTCTCGACGGGGTCCGTGGTACCGGGCAGTACGTCGGGACTTTCATGGCCTGGCAGCAGAACAACAGAGGCTGGTGGGGAGAGGGAGAGATAAAGATATATCTGGATGGGGATAAAGAGTTCCCCACCATTTGCGGAACCGGAACGGAAGACTACTTCGGCGGCGCCTGGAATTTCGGGGCGGAAGACTTCTCGGCGCCTTACCTCGGCTTCCTTCAGGTCCGGGGAAAATCAGAGGAGGTGGGATGCCGCGTTGTCCTCTACCGCTTTCATGTTCACGATCCAATTTTCTTTCAGGAAGATCTCAAGGTAACGATGCAGGCGCTGGGCTGGCGAAGCGAAGGCCGTTTCCTGCCTCTCCAGGATGACATCTCCTCGGTGGCATACTGGTACCAGAACCTGCCGCACAGCCCATTCGGGAAGCTGCCGGAAAGAAACTGCCTGGAAATTATATAATCGTTGCTCACTTAACAGCATGAAAAGAGCCGTAATAAAAATTACTTTAAGCCCTAAAAGGACCGTATAAAATATCAATAAGCGCTTGATATTTTGCGGATATAATATATAATAACAAACTCTGAGAAGATATCTTTCCGATAATCTCCAGGACTGGCTGGCCAGAGATGACCGAAAGCCGTTGGTTCTCAGAGGCGCAAGACAGGTCGGAAAGACCTGGATCGTCAGGGACTTTGCAGAATCCACTAATTTAAAGCTGATTGAACTTAATTTTGAAAGGGAACCGGAACTGGCTGATATATTTAAGGAAAAATCACCAGATAAGGTTCTGAAGCAGAAATTGATTACTTAATCCAACATGGCACGGAAATAATCCCCGTTGAAGTAAAATCGGGCGCTGCCGGCAGCATGAAATCGCTTCATCAATTTATGTCCGAGAGGAATCTGAAGACTGCGGTTCGCATCAATTCTGAAAAACCTTCGGTTGTTGATGTGGATACTAAAACAGGCATGGGAAATATAGCACAATATACTCTGATTTCCATTCCTTTTTACCTTGCCGAAGAAATCGATCGTATTCTCTCTCAATAGAATGATCTGTCTCATCCCGCCTTACTCAAACCCCTTATTCATTCGATGCTCCGGACAAATATTTGAGTATCCGGTCTACCTCATTTAATGGGTCGGCTTCGCGGTTGAGTATGCGGAATACTCCATCACAGATAGGCAGGCTCAGTTTGTACTTTTCGGCCAGCCGTTGTGTGTGTTTGGCCGTAACGACGCCTTCAGCAAAATAGCCGATGGCGGGCATTGCGCTTATGACATCACCGATGTCCCGGTAACTCTCGATCAGGTGGTCGAGAATGATTTCTCTGCCGAAACGCCGGTTCCTGCCGAACTTACTGCGGCAGGTGACATCCAGATCGCCTACTGCTGCAATAGATGTAAAAGTTTCCGGATGGGTTGCACCCATGGCCAGACCAAGCTGCTGGATCTCATTCAATCCGGCAGCCAGAAGCAGAGATTCGGTATTATCCCCGAAGTGCTCGGAAAACTCACTCAGGGCATCCATAATCCCGAAGGCAATGGCAATTACGTTTTTCAATGCCGCGCTTATCTGAACACCCGTTATATCCAGAGAGGAGAAGATAAGCAGACGCTCATTACTCAGCAGTTTACGAAAACGGATGGAATTGGCGCCATTTTTTGAGGCGCTGATCAGACCGGTAATCTTACCCCGGGCGACTTCCTCGGCGTGACTGGGACCTGATATATAGACCAGATTGTTCCTATAGCTTTCCGGCAGGTAATCCTCGAGGGCTTCCACGATGAGCTTGATCCCTTCGGTCGTTTCCACAAACCCCTTTGAGAGCACCCCTATGGGAGTACGGCCTTCCACAATGTCCGGAGTCTGTATAATTTTCTTCACAACATCCAACAGAAAAGGCGATGGAATTGCTACAAAGATAAAATCTTTTTTATCAGCCGCTTCTGAAATATCCGTGGTCGCCTTAAGGGCAGGGGGAAGGGTCACCCCTATCAGATACCTGTTGTTGATATTGTCCTTATTAATGGACCGCGCAACATCCTGCTCATAGCACCAGATTTCAACCTTGTTTCCTTTTTCGACCAGGATTTTACCAATGGCAGTACCCCAGGCCCCGGCGCCCAGAATGCCTACATGCGATCTATTGCGGCTGAGCATCAATTATCCTCCTTAAATATTTCATTAGATGTGCTTAAACCGGACCCTGATAATGAGAAAAGAGCCTCCAATCAAAAATGCTCCACCCAGTAACTGCCAAACGGAAAGGACCTCGCCAAACACAAAAAAGGATAAAATACTAATCAACAGTGGTATGAGAAGACCGAGGCTTGCCGAAAGGGCTACACCCAGAATATTAATGGCAAAATAGTAAGCCGTCTGGCCGATTCCTATACCGATGATACCTGAAAATATCATTACCAGCCACATGGAGAGGGGTGCTTCCGGCCAGACAAACCCCCCATTCAGCAGAATATATGTTATAAAGTACAACGGTGTAACCACAGTAAAGATGGTTGATACGGCCAGGGTAGGCGGAACCAGGGGAAGCCATTTTCGTACCAGTGTTCCTACCATTGCCCAGGACACTGTGCTCAAAACTATCATGAGCACTCCTGCTTTAAAATCTTCTTTCCCTATAGAAACGCCGCTTGCCACCACTAAAACAACGCCCACAACAGCCATTATCAAACCGATTCTGAAGGCCCACGATCGAAGGGTTGACCGCTCATCGGGAAAAAACAAAAAGGCAAGAAATACGGAGAAAACGATTCCTATTTGGTAGATTATTGCATGTACGCCTGGATAGATAAGGTAGAGGGAATAGATAAAAAAAACCTGAAAAATATATTTAAACAGTGAAATAAGCAGTATTTTTGGAAACAGCGGCGGTATAAGCCGCAACATTGCGCCGGCTCTTTCCCTCCCGTGAGTTATAAAAAAGACCGACCAGAGTATTATCAGGGACACAGTATAGCGGAAAAAATTTTGAAAGTTTACAGCAAAGTACTCTTTCACGTACCTTAGCATTATTGGTGCAATGGACCAGCATATAATCGACAGGAGGTTTAAAAGGAGAGCCCTTGTTTTAGCAGGCATACCACTCATTTTTATAATCGGCCTGATCAGCATGGGCTTCTCTGTACGCTCCTCTTCCCGGATGCAAGCAGTTCCTCGTAGAATCCAAGCACTTTCACGGCTTCATTCTCAATGGAACTTTCCCGGGCACACTGAAGGGCATCTTTACGCTTTTGATTATAGAGCTTACTGTCACCAAGAAGAGACAACACCGCCTCACTGAAGCGATCAATGTCGGGTTCGACCAGGAATCCTCCCCTGTTGCCGCGCATTACATCTATCACTCCAAAGGCTGAAACAGCCACAACAGGCGTCCCTGTTGCCATGGCTTCGGTAAGAACAATGCCCTGGGTTTCTGTCATGGAAGAAAAGACGAATATATCGGCGGCATCGTAGCATGGGATCAGCTCATCGGTGAGGTATCCTATAAAGCGAACATAATGACCAAGTCCGTCTCTCTTAGCCATGTTCCAAAGAACCTTTCTGGAGGGACCGTCCCCTGCAAGCAGAAACAAAACATCAGGATACTTCGGAATTATTCGTTTCAAGACTTTAAAGAGGAAGGGAATATTCTTTTCCTGGCATATTCTTCCCACAAAGAGAAGCAGCCTGGTCTCTTTGGATATCCCCATCTTTTTTCGGAAGTCATCCCCTCCATGGCGCCTGAATTTGACTAAATCAATGCCTGTCGGCAGAACCTCGATGCGTCTTTTCACAAGATACGAATGAAGAACTTCGACAATCTGAGAGGAAGGCGCCAGGATCAGATCGTGGCTGTTGAGAAAACGACGCAGGATCGGCTTCAGGTAGGCTGCCAGAATCTTTGACGGCAAAAACTTAACATAATGTTTATAGAGCTCCCAGTGGGTGTGATAGGTATTCACCAGCGGGCAGCCCATTTTACGTGCCCATGCTATAGCCGCTCCCTCCAGGAAAAAAGGAACATGGGTGTGGATAATATCAAAATCAAGGGAGAGAATTTTTCTTATGCTGTGCTTTGACGCCGGATGCCATGGATTGGGAATGCGGTCCTCCGGGTCAATAAAAAAGTAATGGGAGTGTATGCGGATGACCTTGTCGTCTTTTTCCACGTAGCCGGGAAACTCGGGCGCTATTATATACACATCGTGGCCCATCATCCTGAATATGCGTGCGAATGCTTCAACAGAAAAGGTCACCCCATTAATGCGGGGGAAATAGCTTGTCGATACGAAGGCGATTCTCATGCGGCATCCACTAGAGCTGAAGCCGCCTGCTTTCAGACGGTTATTGTTTTTTCGAAAAGCGCCGCTTAGTATAGTCTCCCGACTATCGAGAGTCAATTGACGCCGGGAAAGAGATTGTTGGACCGGTCGACATATTCAGGGGGAAACAAGGAAAGTGGGAAGCAAGGAAAAAGTTGCCATTAATGCGAAGAGATGTGTTAGAATAAAGAGAAAAGCAGGAAATACTCATGACTGAAGAGAAAATTATCCTCGAAGAACTGGTCAGGGCAAGCTCCATAATGACAAAAGAGCTTGATTTCAAGTCTCTTTCAAGGACTCTGGTGGAACAGACCGTAGATATAACCGGTTCTGATTTAGGTGTTCTCTACCTCTACTCGGATCCCGACCAGAGATCCAGCGATCTCTTTATGAGCTACAAGAGAGGCAGATATTCCGTGGCACAGGAAATATCTTCTGAAGAAGAGCTTGTCGCGTTCATCCGGGACTGCAACGAATCGGTTCTTTTGCTTGAAAAGAAAACGAGCCCTTTCCTGGGACTGCTGCTCAGTCCTTCAATGCAGAGTGGTATTGCTCTTCCCATCTCGATTCCTAAAATACAGCTGGGCATTCTCGTCCTTAACTCTCTGAAGCCGTTTTATTATAATCGGAGGAGACTTAATTTCCTCGATTCCTTCGCCAGGGTAGCCAGCGGTATGCTTCACAACACCAGGCTCTTTCAGGAGCTGAAGGATACTCTTAGACGCATAGAATCCTTGAAACGCTATCAGGAAAATATATTCTCTTCCATGACAAACCTTCTCGTAACCACCGATAGACAGGGAAAAATCCAATACACGAATCAGGCGGCAAGAGATCGTTTGATGTTAGGCGAAGAAGATAGAGGGAAGGAATTCGACAAGGTTTTTCAGGAAACCCTGGACAGGAAAATTCTTCGTGCCATTGCCAAATCCGGAAGAGAGATGAGAGAGCTGCCGGGTATGGAAGGAATTTATAAAGGCGCCGACGCAGACATGGATTTCTCT
>CBDUZM010000221.1:0-5764 GCA_965371685.1 uncultured Spirochaetaceae bacterium
GGACTCTTATATCGAAGCCTTTCGAAAATAACAGCCTTTCTCGGCTCTTCGGGTGTTGGAAAATCCACTATTATAAACAGCCTGATCGGTTAAGAACCTGCCACATCTGCTGGACTTTACATTCAACTGGTAGCCGGATGGGTAATGGAGTCCTGGCAGTCGCTTGATAACTTCATGAATAGGGGATTCGTATTCTGCCGGTGGAGCATGATTTTAACAGTGCTGCATCTGTAGTAAGGCCTATTGACAAAGTGGCTACAAGTAGCCATATTTGAGCTATGCGGGAAATAAAAACTGTAGGTATCAAAGCGTTGAAGGATAATCTGAGTTCCTACTTGCGAGATGTTAAAGCCGGCGTTTTGATTCTTGTTACTGACAGGGGATCAGTGGTCGCTGAAATCAAAGAACCAGAAATCGGAAGCCTGAAGCATGAAGAGGATTCGTTGATGAAAGAGTGGATAGCCGAGGGCTGGCTTACTCCTGCGAGAAAAAGAAAAAGACGATGCCTAAAGTCGGGAATAGAGATCAAGAAAGGGACGGCGGCTTATTTACTCAATCAGGATAGGGGAGAATGAGTGTACTTTATATTGAAACGTCAGCTATCCTTTCTTGGCTCCTTGGTGAGCCTGATTCTCATGAGGTTATTGATACAATAAACAAGCACGAAACAGTAGTCTCTTCTGTGCTATCGATAGTCGAAACCGGGCGAGCATTAATCAGAGCGGAAACCGAAAGCATAATAAATGCAGGAGAACATCAAAGGCTCAAAGGGCTAATGCTTGAGCATTCGATCAGTTGGGTTTATCTCGAAATAAATTCGTCAGTTAGAAATAGGGCTACTCAACCATTTCCTGTCGAACCGATCAGAAGTCTTGATGCTATACACCTCTCTACTGCAATTGAGTTTATTCAGATTTACCCTGACCTGGTTGTTCTTTCATTCGACAAAAGAATTGTAGATAACATAGCTCCTTTGGGATTGAATATTGCATGAATCTTCTCCTAATATCTCTGCTATTGCGGAAAGATTTGTGGGTACAGTCAGGAAAGTTGAAGATACGCGTTCATTGTTGAACGAAAAAGTGACTCACGTATGCCCGGTTATGTCGGTTTAAAGAATTATGATAGTAATTGCCGGCAAATTTAAAGGAAAGAGACTCTATTTCATACAAAATAAAAAAGTAAGACCGATAACGCAGAAAGTACGGGAAGCGATATTTGATATTCTTCAATTCAGGATTGATGGAGTCAACATGCTCGATCTTTTCTGCGGAAGCGGCGCTGTAGGAATTGAAGCATTAAGCCGGGGCGCCTCCCATGTTGATTTTATTGATGTCAACACGAACACCGTAGTCAAGAACGTTGAACATCTTGAAATCGGCGGTATGGCAAAGATCTATCGCAGAGATGCTCTCAAAGCCCTTGACATTATATATAAGTTAAAAAAAGGCTACGATTTCATATTCATTGGCGCTCCCTATGCCTATTCAAATACTGCGGAAATTCTATGCAAAATAGATGAATACAACATCTTAAATCCGAATGGATTCCTGATGCTCGAACGCCGCAAAGGCGCCGCCTTTCCCCCTGACTTCGAGCACTTCGGTGAAAAGAAAAAATATACGTACGGTCAAACTATTATTATGTTATATGAAAGCACAGTATGAAGATATTCATTCTCCGGGCACGAAAAGGGCCCACGGCGCCAGGCTATATTGAACCCAATATTGGAAACCCTCATCACTTCGAAATAATTGCACACAGTATTGTGAGTGCGCTCTTCATATCCAGGCATATGCGACCCGATGTTCTTTTTTATGTGGTACTCGAAGGGCCGCCCGATCCACCAAAGACGATCGTTTTTGATTCGCGAAAACTCTTTTACCTGGGAGGATTCGATGAGAGGACCATCATTTCCGTGGTAAAACGGGCATTGAAAGCATCAAACAATCTTGTTAAAGACGAGACCCGGGATATAGACAGCGGCCTGCAGGTAACCCGCACGAGCTTTGAGCATCTTGTGAAGGATTTAAGCCAACGCTATCCGATCTACATTCTGAGTAAGAAAGGCAGCGATATCCGGGAAGCCGAACTTCCTGAAAACTGCTGCTTTATATTCACCGACCATATTCCTATGCAGAAGAAAACATTTTATCTTCTTAAGAGGCTCGGAGTTAAAAAACTCAAGGTAGGTCCTACAATGCTGTTCGCGGCTCACTGTATTGTGCTTGTGCACAACGAACTCGACAGGAGGGAAAAGATATACGGACCACCCGGGACTTCTTAGAACAGTCCCTTTACCTTCCCCGTCTCCACATCGATGTCGATACCGCGGAAAGCGGGATCGGAAGCAGTCCCGGGCATCAGCTTGATGGCGCCGGCTACGGGAACGATAAATTTAGCCCCTCCATATACGAGAATATCCCGGATCGGAAGAGTCCAGCCTTTGGGCCGGCCTTTTATGGCAGGATCGTGTGTAAGGCTCAAGTGAGTCTTCACCATACAGGTTCCCAGCCGGCTCAGCTCCGCATCCTCCTCTATCCTTTTAGCTTTGGCTTCGGCATCCGGTGTGTAGGAAACATCGTCCGCTCCATATACTTCCGTGGCAATTCTGTGGATTCGCTCGCGCAGGGGCGTTTCATATTCATAGAGGAATTTCAACGAAGGTTTCTCCTCGCACGCCTCAACCACGGTTTCGGCGAGTTCGACAGCTCCTTCGCCGCCCTTTTCCCAGTGCTTGCTCAACGCAACACGAGCTCCGACCGCTTCTACCGCTTTCCTGACCAATTTGACCTCTTCGTCGGTGTCTGTGTAGAAATGGTTGATGCAGACGACAGGCGATATGCCGCTCTTCTTAACCGTTTCGATATGGGCCATAAGATTGGCCATACCCTTTTCCACCAGCCCTGTATTCTGCTCTATGTAAGCTATATCCAGCGGTTGTCCCGGAACAACCTTTGGTCCGCCGCCGTGCATTTTCAAAGCCCTTATGGTACAGACTATTACCGAAACATTAGGTATAAGTCCGCTGAAGCGGCATTTTAAATTCCAGAACTTCTCAAAACCGATATCCGCCCCGAAACCGCTCTCCGTTACGTGATAATCGGCCAGCTTCAAGCCGAGCCTGTCTGCGATAATCGAAGACTGCCCTATGGCGATGTTGGCAAAAGGTCCTGCATGAACGAGAACCGGCTGCCCTTCCACCGTCTGCATGAGGTTGGGATTTATGGCCTTGTGCATGAGGGCTGTCATGGCGCCGTCCACTTCCAGATCGGCCGTAGTAACCGGATTTCCCCGTTTATCGTAAGCCACAACTATTTTACCCATTCTCTCACGCATGTCCTTAAGATCGTTGGCCACGGCAAGAATAGCCATGACTTCCGATGAGACCGTGATTTGAAAGCCGCTCTTCATCATGAAGCCGTCCATCTTTCCGCCCATACCGATTACGATATCTCTCAAAGCCTGGGCGGTGAAATCCACAGCCCATGACATAGCGATATTCCTGGGGTCGATATTAAGCCGCTTCAGGTTTTTCTTTGCCAGGGTATTGTCGCCGTAGTTGAACTCATGCTGCATCCTGCTAGTCAAGGCGACCATGGCCAGATTATGGGCATTGGTAATAGCGTCGATGTCTCCTGTCAGCCCAAGACTGAAATCAGTCAAGGGAATACACTGGGCCAGGCCTCCGCCTGCTGCGGAACCTTTAATATTGAACGTGGGTCCGCCGGAAGGCTGCCTGATAGCGCCCATCACATTTTTCCCTATTTTGCCCAATCCTTCTATAACGCCCATGGTCGTCGTGGTCTTGCCTTCTCCGAGCGGGGTAGGCGTGATTGCCGTCACTTCGATATATTTTCCGTTTTCTTTACTCTCAAACCGTTTGAGTATACTCATATAATCCAGCTTGCCTAGATAATGCCCATACGGCAGCAGCTCCACTTTATCCAATCCGAGTTCTTCGGAGAGCTGATAGACTGTCTTCATCTGTTCTTCCGCTGCTTCCGCGATTTCCCAGTCCTTCATCTTTGTGGGGTCAAGTTTGTTCATAGATTCTCCTTCGTTGTTTTATATAAGAAATCAGATTATATGCCGGCCTGTCAAGTCATATTATCCTTTCAAGATGCTATATATCGTTTTCAGCCGGTTTTTCGCCCCTCTCCACGTATGCGTAGGCGTTGTGATTGTGAATACTTTCGAAGTTCTCCGCCTCTACACTGAACCATGGAAACCTGTTATCCTCTTCAAGTTTCCGTGTTACCTCTCGTACTAAATCCTCTACAAAACGGGGATTATCGAAAGCGCGCTCCGTAATTTGTTTTTCATCTTCCCTTTTTAACAGGGTAAAGAGCTCGCTGCTGGCGGATTTTTCAATAAGCCTTATAATATCCTCGATCCAAAAAAGCTTTTTGTATCGCAGCTTAACTCTTACGATACCTCTCTGGTTGTGAGCTCCCCTGTCGCTTATATATTTAGAGCATGGGCACACCCGGGCTACGGGAACATGAATGCCCACAAAGAATTACCATAAACCCATTCCCACCACGCCGATATAAATGCCGGTATAATTCATCATACTCTTCTCTCCGGAGACGGGAGCGTTCTTCATAATGAAATAAGGAAAGGTCACTTCCGCGTAAGCGCTCCGGGCATTAAGAACTTCGGTGATATGATCCAACATATTGAGAAAGGCTTTCATGGAAAAATTGCCGTGGTACTGATTGAACACTTCGATAAACCGGCTCATGTGAGTTCCTTTCAGGCTGCTGTCCAGATCGGCATACATGTTTATAGTAGCCACCGTGTTCTGATTCCGGTTTACCTTATCGAGGACAACAATGGGGTGCATAAGGTTTTTTACACCCACTTTGTTGATGTCAATCAGTCTTAAATCCTTCTGGTTCTGAACATCCGTCATAAATTGGCTTCGCCTTTAAGGTTGTCAAAAGAGTAATTGATCTCCCGGAATCCTGCACGAAACTCATTAACCTCATCTCCCACATACTTGCCATCGATAAGACATTTCTTGAAGAAGAGGGCAATGGTTCCCATTTCAGCCTCTTTCATGCCGACCCGGGTCATCTCCTGGACCCCTATGCGGACACCTGCCGGATTCTTCTCGCTCACCAACGGCTCGAAGGGAAGCAAATTCCTGTTCAGAATGATGTTGTTGTCTTTAAGATGCTGGGCTACTTCATCCCCACCGCCAAAATCCGAGACATCCATGGCTAACTGATGGCTCTCTGTGAAACCGAACTTTTCCGCCTGAACCTTGAAGCCGGATTCGTGAAGTTTCTGAGCCAATTCCTTAGCGTTGTTAATTACCAGCAAAGCATACTCCTGGCCGAATTCCATCATCTCGTAGGTGGCAAAGGCCAGGGCTGCCAGGGTATCCAGGTGATGATTGGAGGACGAGCCGGGGAAAGCGCCCTTGTCGATTCTATTCCACTCCCTGTCTCCCACATTGCTCAACACGATGCCCCTCTGGGATCCGAAGAACGTCTTGTGGGTGCTTCCCGTTATAAAGCGAGCCCCTTCCCCGAGAGGGTCCTGAAACTGGCGCCCTGCTATCAGACCGAGAACATGCGCCGCATCGTAGACAAGGATAATTCCCTTCTTGTCGCAAATCCCGGAAAGCTCCTCCACCGGCTCGGGGAAGAGGAAAAGACTTTTCCCTAATACCATGACTTTTGGTTCGAGAGCCTTCGCCAGCTCGCAAGTCTTATCCACGTCAATATGGTAACCATCCTCAGTCAAGGGGAAA
>CBDUZM010000222.1:0-5710 GCA_965371685.1 uncultured Spirochaetaceae bacterium
GCAATCAATCGAAAATCGGAATGGTGATCTATTTTAAACGTAAGCCACAGACGGCGCAATGAAAAGGTAACACCGGAATCAATCCTCGTTTCGCCTGAAATCTTCAATGCGGCGGGTAAGCTCCGATAGTCTACGGTTGAGGGAGCGTATGGTTTTTTCCAGGCGCTCTCTTTCCTGCATCATGGCAGTCAGGGGTTCTTCCGGCTTGGCGGGGGATAAAAACTCCATCTTTATCATTTCCGGGCTCTGTCCTGAAATAATAGCATTTTGCGCCAGTTCTCTCTTCCCGGCTTCGTTTATGCGGGCTACGGCGCGCATGTTCTCGAACCCGATCCGGGGGTTGAGATCATAAATGTGGCTCTTCATCACGGCTTTGGCGCTGCTTCGGGGAATGCAGAGAATCCTGTCAAGGTAATCCTCGTAGTTGGCGTTGAATTTCTCGCACAGAGACCTCGCTTCCAGAAGGAGGCGGCCGAACTCTTTCATCAGCTTTCCGTTTTCGAAGAGGATCATCTCTTTAATTCTTTTAGTAAGGTCCAGGAATTCGCTGTGCCGGTCGAAGGGGCTGCTGTAAAGCGAAAGCTCCTCGGCCTTAATGAGAAGGGAATGGAAGAGATGCCAGAAACGGGTGTTGTGGGTGCGGGTGGACAGGGGAAGGGGAGGGGTGCAGAACTGGATATGGTGGGCATACTCATGAATGGCTGTGTACAGGAGCTCGTTCTCAGTCACGGCATTCCTGTTGTGAATGATAATCTCGCACTCTTCGGGCTTATAAAGGCCGTCGACTTTTTTACTAATTTTGCCCGAGAAAATGACCTTGAAGTCTTTGGGAGGGCTCTCCAGTTTGCGGAGTATTTCCTTTACCTGATCCTGGTTCATGGGATTCCTGAGGTAAGGTGTATTAAAAAATCAGCCCGGGACAATGGCGTCCCGGGCTGTTGCATGATTAGTAACTTACCTGCCGGTCGATAAGCAAGCTATCGGCCTGAGGAATCGTAGAGATAGTTGAAGTAATCCGCATCGGTTGTAAAAGTCTTCTTGAAATTGGGCAGAATCTTTTTATACGACTCCAGGCTCCGCCAGAGCTTGAAGAACCCCTCGTTCTGGCCGTACGCATCGGCATAAATCCTTGTGGCTTCCGCATCGGCCTCACCTTTGATGGTTTCCGCCTCGTTGTAGGCAGTGGAGCGGATGGTATCTACCTCCTGGGTCAGACTACCGAGGATATTACTTTTCTCCCCAAGACCTTCCGACCGTATTTTCTCGGCGGCCTGTCTTCTCTCCTGGATCATCCTCTCATAGACACTGCTGGTCAGATCGTCGGAGTACTTGATCTGCCGGATGACAATATCGAGAAGCTCTATGCCGTACTGATTATACTCTTTTCCGTCCGTGCCTGTTCCCTCCATTGCTGTCTGTGCCTTGCTCAGCATGTCATTTCCGAGAACTGTTCTTCCCTTGGTAATAAGGTAAGATTCCAGGTCTTCTCCGGGAGTCGCTTTCAGCTGGGCCGCTATTTTATCGTAGATATCGTTGGTGTTGCGGATGGCTTCGATAAGGAAATTCTGGCTGATAACCTGGCGAACGCTGGAATCAATTATATCGTCCAGGCGGGAGTGGACCGCGGTAAGTGTGCCTACGGAGGCATAGAAGAGCTTGAGGTCTATAATTTTCCACCTGGCCGTGGTATCGACCCAGATAAACTGGTTCTCACCTTCGGTCGTGGGGATGATCTGAGCATCGCCGTCCCAGGCAAGGATCTTTTTGGGGTATTTCTTTACGGTGTCTACAAATGGAACCTTAAATTTCAGGTTTGCCTCTGTATCTGTCCTGATTACCTCTCCAAACCGGACTATTACGGCCTGCTCCCCTTCCTCGAGAATATAGAAAGGTCCAACAATAAAAACGATGATGATAACGGCGAGGACTATAACGCCTGCAGTAATGAGCTTTTTCATCATTCACCTCCTGCCGAGAGATCGGTCAGTTGTTTAAGGGGTATAAAATTCTGCAGGTTCCGGTCAATCAGGTCGGTCCCCGTGTCCTGTCCGAATACCTCTTCGTACATTTCGATATAGAGCCTGGTCGTTGTCACGTCGGGCGACCTCCGGTACTCCGTGAGAACAGATTTAAAACGGGCCACATCACCTAATGCCTCGTTGACACGCGCGGCTGCGTATCCACTGGCTTCCTGGATAAGACGCTTTGCGGCGCCTTGCTCTTCCGGAATGGCCTGGTTGTAGGACTCTCTTCCCTCGTTGATGGATCGCTGTTTGTCCTGCTCGGCCTTGTTTACGTCCTCGAAAGCGTCTCTGACCGCCCCGACCGGCGGGAGAATGTCCTGTAGAGCTACCGCTGTTACGCGTATACCGAGATCATAATTTTCAAAGCGTTCATTCATAAGATCTTTTCCATAGACCTCAATGTTTTGGCGTTCACCGCCTATAACACCGAAGATGGTCCTGTCTCCCACAAGCTGGTTAATCACCCCCTGTGAGATGTCCCCGATGGTCTTGGCCTGGTTCCTTACATTAAAGAGCCATGCCACCGGATCGACGATCCTGTACTGAATGATCCATTCCACGTCGACAATATTCTTGTCGCCGGTCAGCATAATGGATTCCCCCGGGTAATCCCTGGCTGAGTAAATGGTGTCGATACCGGCTGCTTCGGTTCTGAATCCATACTCTGCCTTGAAAACCTCCTGGGTCGCGACATTGTAGTTTCTTTCGATCCTGAAAGGAAGCTTGAAGTTCAACCCGGGCTCCACGATCCTGTGCAGTTTTCCGAAACGAAGAACAACCCCCTGCTCTTTCTGATCGACAACAAAAACACTGCTGGATATCAGCACGATGGCTAATATAACGAGTATTATGAGGCCAATCATTTTCGGGCTGACTTTGCCTGGAAATTTTATAGGTGTCACATTTCTTTCTGACATATTTCCTCCTTGAATATCATTTGGTCAAAGATAATCCTATACAGGGATCAAGTCAAGAAGATCATTGATTCTTTGAAGGGCGGATATATCCCTTAATATAATTAATATTGCAATTGACTTTAACAAGGGGTTGTTAGTATATTTGTTTATATATTGGGCCAGGCTGAGATGCCGGTGCGGAGGAGTATTGATAAATGTTGGAATCGTTGGGAGTGTGTCCCCTTTGCAGCAGTGAATTGCTGGTGGGTGAGTACACCTGCACAGGCTGCGGTACAACACTGAAGGGCAGCTTCAGGATGTGCGACCTCTGCAACCTGACTGCCGAGCAGCAGCATTTTATCAGGATTTTCCTCAAGTGCCAGGGAAACATCAAGGAAGTGGAGAAAATGCTCGGTCTCTCCTATCCTACGGTCAAGGCGCGTCTGGCTGCCGTCAATCAGAAGCTGGCTCTGGAAGATTTTTCCGAATATATGGAGACACAGAATCGACTGACGGTTCTCAGGGATTTCAAAGAGGGTAAGCTGAACCTGGATGAAGCGCTCAAGCGCATCTAACACCGGCGCGAAAGTCGCCGGCGTTGAAGAAAAGAGAGATTCACAGGAGGTGTGACATGACTTATAGAAAAGATTTAAACATAAAACAGGAAAAACCGTTGGCCGTTCAGGCCGAAAACATCAGGATCGATGTCCTGGGAGAGGAAGCGGAAAACGCTTATGTAGAGTTTGAATATGAGCCGCGGAAAGATAGAGAGGAAGCGCTTTCAGAAGAAGAGCTGCTCGATCTGGACGATGGAGAAACCTTCACCATCAAAGTGAAGCCTGAGACTGAACCGCGTGTTACGGGAAGCGTCCGTCTGCACTTGCCGAAGGAAGGCGAATGGAACATCTCGGTTAGAACGAACAATGGAAAAATTACATATAGTAATCTAAGCGGCCGTCTCGTGGCGAATAGCAACAACGGAAAGATAACGGTCGAAGAGGTTAAAGGCTCGCTGAATGCGACCTGTGCCAACGGATCTGTAGAGGGCAGGAACCTTCAGGGAGAGGCGGACATTTCCACCTCCAACGGCAGGATTACCATCCGGGAATCCATTTTGAACGGGGGTTCCGTAAAGAGCGGCAATGGGCGGATCACGCTGCAGTTCAAACCTGAGGCTGACGGTACTTTGAGCGTCTTTTCCGGAAATGGAAAGGTCAAGCTGGCCCTTCCTGAGGACGGAGATTTTCAGGTTAAAGTCCAGACCCGGGGAAAACTCTACAACCATCTGGAAAATTTCTCTATCCAGACTCAGGACGACGCCACTATTGTTCAGAAGGGGAGCGGGGAGTATACCATTCTTGTGCAGAACTACAACGGGAGTGTAAGTCTCGTGTCATACGAGGACACCGACAAGGTTTTCAAAGAGGGCCGTACACATTTTGAGTTCAACGAAGATTTGGATCCCGGAGCGATCTTAAGGAATCTTTTCGGGCGCTGCGACCCCTCCGAATTTGGTCGGAAGTGGTCAGGGGATTTTGCCGAGGAAATACCCAAGATCATGGGAAAGATGGCACAGTTCGGCAGTCGTTTCGGCAAGATGGGAGAGGAGATTTCCCGCAAGTTCCATGAAGACCGGCCCCCGCACAAAGACGCGGAGATCATGATGATCCTGGATATGCTGAAGGAAGGAAAGATTTCAGCCGAAGAGGCGGAAAAACTTATCAATGCTTTAAAGGCAAAACACGGTTAGCCCGTCATGATAAATCGAGATATCTATGAAGAGGCGTTGGCGAAGTACCGGCAGCATTTCGGGGATGAGGCGCAGATGGCGGCGTACGCCCCGGGAAGAGTGGAGGTGCTTGGAAATCACACCGATTACAACGAAGGGTTTGTCCTTTCCGCCGCTATAGACTACGGCGCTTTTTTTCTCGCATCGAGGGGAGAGGGGGAACTGTGCCGGCTTGTTGCCGGTGACCTTATGAAAGAGGTGAGTTTTCCCCTGGCGGATCTTAAACCGCACACCGGGGCGGCCTGGCCTAACTACATAATGGGGGTAGTCGCCGGGCTGAAAGACAGCGGAAAATTAAGCTGCCCGTTTAAAGCGCTTTTTTTAAGCAGCGTGCCCCGGGGCGCCGGTCTTGCCAGCTCCGCCGCTCTATCCATATCGGCCGGTCTGGCTCTTTCCGGACTCTACGAGTTACAAATTGCGCCGATAGAGCTGGCAAAAATCGGCCGGGCGGCGGAGCATGAATACGTGGGGGTAAGGACCGGGCTCCTGGACCAGATATCCAGCCTGTACGGGAAGCAGAACAGGCTGGTCATGACTGATTTTCGTTCCCTGGAAGTTGAGAGTGTCCCTATGGCTGAAAATACCGCAGGCGGGGAGGTATGTTTTCTTGCCTGCAACACCAGGGTCAAGCACAGCCTGGTGGATTCCGCTTATAATGAGAGGCGTTCATCCTGCGAAGAGGCGACTGCCTTCTTTGCGGGTAAATTGGATCATACGGTCAAGGCGCTCAGGGATGTCAGCCTGCAGGAGTGGGAGCGGTTCTCTCCGGAAATGGACCCCGTAACAGCCCGGCGGGCAGCTCACATTATTGGTGAGAACAGCCGGGTGCTCGAAGCCGGGAAGAATCTAAAAGCGGGGAACATCGAGGCATTCGGGAAGCTCATGTTCCAATCCCACGAGAGTTCGCGGGTGAATTTCGAGAATTCCTGCCGCGAGTTGGACTTTCTGGTCGATGAAGCCGGCAGGATTCCCGGCGTTCTCGGCGCCCGCCTTTCAGGAGG
>CBDUZM010000223.1:0-5689 GCA_965371685.1 uncultured Spirochaetaceae bacterium
CCCCGAGGAACAGCACTGTTCCGGCCAGTAGTCCAAACAGGAATGTTTTACCTGGAGCATGTATCGAACTTCTTTCATTTCTGCGTGCCTTTCTAATATAAATTAAAGGCAAAAGAGAGAGTGAGCCAAGAGCGAAGCGTACTCCATTAAAAGTGAAAGGACCAACAAACTGCATGCCTGCCCGCTGGGCTACAAAGCCAAACCCCCAGATTGCAGCGGTAAGCAAAAGCAGCGCATCATGCTTAACGAAAGTCCCTATCTTGTCAACGTGTTCTGATTTCGCTAAAAACGTGACAGTGCCTCCAAGACATGCGGCTGATATACGGGCTCACCATGGCACCACGATCCCGAGCTCGCCTCCGAGCTCTTCTAGAAGTTTCCGGTGTTCATTACCCACGGGGATGCCTCGTGCACGAAACTCCGCCTCCCGGGCGGCCTCGACGCCGCCGGCGAGAAAGGCACGGTCGAAACCCGGCAGAGGCTTCATGCGGTTAACCCGTCGCACGTACCCGTCCATCTCGTTCTTGAACCGCTCGGGATCCGCGAAGAGGTCGATCCGAAAGGTGATTACCAGCGCTCCCTGACTGGCCCCGCGAAAGCTCCAGGCGGGCTTGCCGGCGTCGATGCTGAGCCCCGAAAGCAGACCGCCCCAGGCCTGGCATATCTCTCCCATGCCGATGGAGCGTAACACGAGGCCCGGCGTCAACTCCGCGATCTCTTCTCTATGCGGATCGTTCGCATAGAGATCGTGCATGGTCCCGAAGTCGAGTACCAACGGTGACTCATCGCCTGCCGGTGCACTGAAAGCCATGGGGGACCCGCCTGCCGCGCTATAGAGCAGCTGGTCCGGAACGAGCTTCAACTGGTGTCCCGACGTGACGAAGCTCATCAAGTCGTGCTCCAAGGGCATGCTCGCATACGTTCCCGCCGCGCCAATGTGCCCGTGGTTGCAGCTCATCATCACGGCGATACCGGTTTGCTTCGCCTTGTCTATTAGCCGGCTCGTACCCTCATGGGCGGGGAAATGACCGAGTCCGCCGTCTCCATCCACCATGAGGCTGCATGGAGTCTCCCGGGTGACGCAGATATTGGGATTGGAGTTCAACACGCCATCACGCATCAGCCTGGCATAGGTGGCAATCTGTCGAGTGCCGTGGCTGAAGTTGCCCCCCAGATCGTTCTTGGTAAGCAAGGAAGCCAGGAGATCCGCCTTGTCCCCAGGCAGCCCAGCGCTACGTGATGCTTCGCCTACGAAGGTCTCAAGCTCCTCCGGAGCGACCAGTACAAATTGGTCCGGAGTGGTGTTCACGGTGGACCTCCTCTTCTTACTCTTCTATATGCAGCTCAAGGTGACGCAAAACCGCACCGTGTGAATCGGTAGTTATAATGATCCCGGGTCAGGCAGCTATAGTGCTCCCCATCCCCGTTAAAGATTATGTAGCTGATTTAAGCACTTTTTGTCAACTTATTTTATATATGGGGCGTTTGCTGCTGATAATTTCCCTCATTTCATTCTCCCAAACGGTTTTGAGATCGAGGAATTACAGAGATGAAGATCACGGAGTTCCTTGAGATTATGGGCGGCTTCATAGCCGCAAACGCTTTCAGGACGTCGCTGTCGTGTCTGCCCACTGCTTGTGATACAACCTCCGGTACACCTGGTTGGATCGGAAAAGCTCCTCGTGGGTTCCCTCACCCGCAATTTGCCCATTCTCCATAACCACAACACGGCCGGCTTTCTTCAGCGTTGAAAACCGGTGGGCTATGATAATAGTAGTCCGATCCCTTGCCAGCTCATCCATACCCGCTTGAAGAAGATACTCCGTGTGGGCGTCCACATGTGCCGTAGTCTCATCCAGGATAAGTATCCTTGGATTCGCCAGCAAAGCCCGTGCAAGGGCTACCAGCTGCTTCTGACCTCCTGAAAGCATCATGCCGGCCTCCCCCACTTCACTATCGTATCCATTCGGAAGCCTTTCAACAAATGAGTGAGCCTGTACCTTGCCGGCTGCCTGCTCCACCGCTTCATCGCCGGCTGCAGGATTTCCGTACCGGATGTTTTCTCTGACTGTTCCCGGAAAGAGGTAGACCTCCTGCGGAACAACGTTCAGCAGAGACCGTAAATCCGTAAAGCCAATATTCCTCAAATTAATCCCGTCAATCTCTATCTTCCCTTCCTGCGGTTCATACAGGCGCGCAAGCAGCAGTGCGACCGTGCTCTTCCCCGCACCTGTAGGACCCACAATCGCCAGGGTGGTCCCTGCCTCCACGTCAAGATCAATACCGGAGAGTACAGGCTCTTTATCGTAGGAAAAGGTTACCTTCTTGAACGCGATATTGCCTTTGAATCCCGCTTCCGGGCGCCTTGTCTCGTCACATTCGCCGATCTCCGGCTGAATCTTCATATATTCTTCGATCCTGACGAGTGACGCTGCTGCCGCCTGAAAGGAGTTATAAACCATACTAAGCTCTCTCAACGGACCAAAAAAACGGGAGACATACCCGAGAAATGCAAGCATGACACCTATGGTCAGGCTTCCCGCTGCCGCCAGCGTTCCCCCGTATCCGAGCACAAGGGCTATACTCAGCATGTTGGTCACCGTCATAATGGGAAAGAGGCTTGAGAAGAGGATAGCTGTCCGCAGGTTAGCCTTCATGTTACGGAGACTCAAAAGCTCGAATTGCTCGATATTGAAAGACTCCCGTGATAAAGATTGGGTAACCCTCATCCCGGATACTCCCTGCTCGACTCCCGTGTTTACCGCGGCAATCTCCTGCTGTACCTGCACATAAGCCTTTCGCATCCTCTTTGCCAGAAAACCTATGCTGATTACCACCACCGGTACGCTGATCATCGTTACAAGCGCAAGGCGAACGTTGAGCAGCAACATGACCGCCACAATTCCACAAACGGTGATGAGATCGTTTACAAGGTTTATAAGGCTGCTTGAAATAAACTCCGATACGGCATTTATGTCGTTGGTTACCCGCGACATGATCTGGCCGACGCGCTCCTTTCTGTGAAAGGAGAGAGACTGCCGGAGTACGTGGTGGAATAGATCTTTTCGCATGTTGTAAACCACATGCTGTCCGACCCATCCGGATAAGTAGCCCTGCCAGTAGGAAGCAGGCCAGAAAATTCCCACAAGGCCGATGTAGATAAGCACAACTACGGAGAGCCCGGCAAAGTCCTTATGAACTATGTAGTCATCGATCGCCACCTTCGCCAGATAAGGCATGGCAAGCGACGTGCCCGTGACGAGCAGCATGAAAAAAACGGCAAGCAGCATCCTGCCTGTGTAAGGCTTTACGTATTTCACTATCATCCTGACAGAGCTGCTGCTAACATCGGATAACTTGAAGCTTTCCTCCTGCCGCTGCAGCCTTCCCATGAAACCTCCGCGTATGTTCATCTTCCGCCCTCCCCCCGAAACTGTAAGTCGTAGAGTTTTCTGTAGAGACCGCCGGTATTCATCAGTTCCTGGTGAGCCGATACCGAATTCCGGGCTGCGCCATGCTCAACAATACGTCCGTCCTGAAGCACGATGATCTGGTCTGCATGCTGTACCGTCCACAGCCTATGAGCGATCACGAAGGTCGTGCGTCCCTCCTTTACGCTCTCAAAAGCCTGCTGCATGCGTCGTTCCGTTTCAGCATCAACACTGGAAGTCGGTTCATCCAGGATAAGGATCCGGGGATCTGTGAGCAGCACCCTGGCCAGGGCTATGCGCTGCTTCTGGCCGCCGGACAGCCTTACTCCCCTTTCTCCTACCGGAGTGCCGTAACCCAGAGGAAGGGAAGCAACAAAGTCATGGATCTGTACAATACGTGCCGCCCTCTCGATATCCCTGTCCGAAACGCCGGGGCTGCCGTAGGCAATATTTTCCCGTACGGTGGTATCGAAGAGAAAGACATTCTGCAGCGCGATTCCAATTTCCCTGCGCAGGCTTGCCACCGTCACTTTTCGGATGTCATGCCCGTCGAGAGAAATCGATCCCTCCTGTATATCGTAGAACCGCGGGAGCAAATGGACGAGAGTAGTCTTCCCGGCGCCCGAAGGTCCGACAAACGCAACCATTTGACCCGGCTGAACATCCAGAGTGACATCGCTCAGCACCGCGTTTTCCCCGTCATAGGAAAAGCATACATTCTTTAATCTTACATACCCTTCAACCTGAGGAATCTCATAAGCATCCGGAGCATCCTTGATATCCGGCTGTGTATCCAGTACTTCAAATATGCGCTCCGCAGCAGCGACGGAACGCATAACGACGTTCATCATCATTCCTGTCTGACGAATGGGCCTCAAGAGCATGGTAATGTAGGTGGTGAAGGCGATCAGCATGCCCAGCGTGATGGCGTCTTTTATCACGCTGTGACCCCCAAACCAGAGTACAAGGCCCATACCAATACCCATCAAAACGTTGACAAAGGGCATCCACATAGACCATATCCTGATCGTCTTCAGATTTGCCTGTAAAAAGTCACTGCTGGAAACATTAAATTTCTTCTCTTCAAAGCTTTCTCTGCCGAAGATTTTTACGACCAGAATCCCTACAAGAGTGCCCTGGAGCCTGGAACTGAGCTCACCCAGAGCCCGCCTTACTCTGCCCATGGCAGGCCGAACCCGCCCGGCGTACATCCTCATCGTCTGCACCATTAACGGCAGTATGCACAAGTAGATAATCCCGAGCCGCCAGTTCCACACGAAGAGAACTGCAAGCACCCCCAGAAGAAACAACACGTTGGTAAGCACGATGATCCCTGCACGGCCAAAAAACTGGCTTAGCACGTCGGCGTCTGCGGTGACTCGGGACATGAGGTCACCGGTACGAGCTTCGTCGTAATAAGAGAAGGAAAGCCGGTTCAGGTGCTCAAAAATGCTGTTGCGGATTCGAAACACAATCCTGTGGCCTAAATAAGCCGTCAGATAGAGCCTGAGAAAATCGATTCCGCCTTGAACCAGTGAGACAGCCAGAAGCCCCGCGGCAGCCCACCAGATGAGCTCATGGCGTCCGCCAAGGATAAACCGATCAACCGACAGTCGTATGATCCAGGGAGGAAGGAGCTCAAAGGCGGTGGTGAAGAGTGCTATAACTACTACTACGCCTGTCAGGACTGCATGTCCCTTGATGTAGGTCGCCAGGCGGACGATGACAGGCCAGGTGGGGCCTCTTGGTTTCCCCTTGCCTGGTCCTGCTTTTCCTTTACTATTCTGCTTTTGCGGGTTCTCGCGTTGTTTTGTTCTGTTCTTCTGCTTCATGACTGCAGACTCCTTATTTACTCTACAAACGATTCCCTTCACAGGCCGGCGCGAAGTATACCTTCTTCACAATTTCAACCGCAATTATTCCGGCTGAATCAATCCAGGCGGCGCTCTATGTAGCAGCACTTTTCTCCGGAAAACCGGCCATAGCTTTACGAAACTGCTCGATCCTCACCTTGTTGAGGCTGTAGTGCACCATGTATCCCTGCTTCTCAGCCATTACCAGGCCCGCATGCTTGAGAACGGCCAGGTGCTGTGATACTGAAGGCTGACTGATATCCATAGATAGGGTAATAGCGTTCACGCACAACGGCCGTTCCGAGATCAGCGTCAGGAGCTTCAGGCGGACCGTCACGGAAAGAGCTTTGTGAAGCAGCGCCAGCTCCTCGGAGTTCATAGCTCTATAGTAATACACTTATATAT
>CBDUZM010000224.1:0-5665 GCA_965371685.1 uncultured Spirochaetaceae bacterium
CCCCGGGTGTAAAAATCGGGCAGTATAAGAACCATGAAAGTAAATAGGGAAAAACAATGAAGAGAGTAGCCTTGATTCATACAGGTTTTGCCTTAGTGGATGTTTTGACAGAGTTATTCAAAGAGATAATACCGGAGGTAGAGCTGGTCAATATAGTAGACGACAGCCTTCTCAGGGAAGTGCTCAAAGAAGGCGGGCTCGTACAGCCGGTATTGCAGCGAATGCTGCATTATTATAAAGCGGCAGAGTTATACAATGTAGACTGCATATTCAATGTCTGCTCTTCCGTGGGGGAAGCTGCAGACGAGGCTAGAAGGCAAATAGAAACGCCCGTGGTAAAAATTGATGAGCAAATGGCGCAGGAAGCTGTAAAAAACGCTGTAAATATTGGGGTGGCTGCCACCCTTAAGACTACTCTTGATCCGACATGCAGGCTTATTGAGAAGAAAGCAGTAGAAGCCGGTAAGGCAATCAAGATACAGAAAACGCTCTGCCCCGGAGCATTTGAAGAGCTGATGAATGGAAATCCTGAAAAGCATGACGGGATAGTCCTGAAAGGGATAAAAGAGCTTGCAGGCAAGGTTGATGTTGTTGTGCTCGCCCAGGGTTCCATGGCAAGGCTGGTTAAAAGCCTTGATAATGATCTTGCTTCCAGAGTTCTCTCGAGTCCCCGGAGTGGAGTAATGGAGGTAAAGAGAGTATTGGGTCTATAGAAAGTATATAAACTCAGACGTTACGGAGAACAGCAATGTTTAACAATGAAAACGGCAGGGCGTTATATGACTATGCAAAAAATGTTTTAGTATCGGGCGGTTCGGCATCTGCCAGGTGGATTCGTTCCTTGAAGGCGCCGCTATACATTAAGGAAGGAAAAGGCTCGCGCCTGACCGACGTGGACGGAAATGAAATTATCGACATGTGCACATCCCACGGCGGCTCGATATTTGGTCACAAACATCCAGCTATTATTAAAGCCATACAGAAAGCTCTTGATATGGGTATTTTATGTTCTTACGAAACCGAATATCAGAGCAAGCTTGCAGGGAAAATATGCGAAATGGTACCGGCTGCGGAGCTCTGCAGGTATACATGTTCAGGCACCGAAGCAACAATGCACGCAATCAGGCTTGCAAGGGAGTATACAGGCAAAGACGTTATAATAAAATTCGAAGCTCATTTTCATGGTTATCACGACTATGTTCAGTACAGCTACTGGCCGGATTTGGATAAAGCGGGTCCATATGAAAATCCCGTTCCTGTTCCTGCCTCAGGCGGAATGCCGGAAGGAATAAAGGATTATATAAAGGTAATCTCATTTAACGATACAGCTATGCTGGAAAAGGCGATTTATGAAAACAGGGAGAACCTGGCCGCGGTTATTTTAGAGCCTATCCACTATAACATAGGATGTGCCGTTCCGGATAAGGAATACATGCATGCAATGCGTAAGATTACAGAAGAAAACGATGTGCTTCTTATATACGATGAGATACTTTCCGCCTTCAGGACAGGCCCCGGATGCGCACAGGAATATTTTGGGATCGTCCCCGATATTTGCACAATCGGCAAATGCGTTGCAGGCGGCACTCCACTTAGTATAATTGCAGGGAAAAAAGAAATAATGGAGCATATAATGCCTTTAGGCGGAAGCGCTCACAGCGGCACCTATACTGGCCATTTAATTCCGGTTATGGCTGCAAATGCGGCAGTGGATGAAATCAGGAAACCATCTTTTTATAAGCATATCTATAAGCTGGCTGACAGATTGTACGGTGGTTTTAACGATATCTTCGGCCATTCCAAGTTAAATATAAAAATGCAGGGCCTGGGCGCAAGGTTCGGATTTTACTTTGATATAAAAAAGGATGTAGTTAAAACATGGAGAGATTGTGCTGATAACAACACTGAAATGAATTATAAGTTTTACGAGCTGATGCTTGATAGAAAAGTATATTTCCACGACTACGGAGGAAGACCGTGTCATCACGGCTTTTCAATTCAGCATACTTTAGAAGATATAAATGAAGTGTTGAACAGAGCTGAAGACACCGTTAAGGAGATGGAAAAAATTTTCTAATCAATAACGGCAGGAGGCAAAAATGAAATACGGAATAAATACAGTTCTCTGGACCTGGCCCTTTACTCATGAAAGACTGGATTTATTCAATAAAATTAAAAGGATGGGGTACGATACAGTAGAAATTGCCGTAGAGGATATGTCTGAAAATAATGTGAACGCAATTAAAAAAGGCTTGGATGAATACGGGCTGAATTGCGTAATCTGCGGCGCTTATGGCCCCGACCGGAATATTATGAGCGAAGATGAAGATGTGCAAAAATCGGGTGTCGAATATATTAAAAAGCTAATTGATATGGCTGATAATTTAAGCGCAAAGGCAATTGTTGGTCCCGCATATTCAGTAGGGATACATCCCGGGTTCCTGAATGCTGATAACAAAAAAAAGGCGTGGGATAACTGCGTAAAGAACTTGAAAGAAGCGGGGGAATATGCCGGGCATCACGGAAAACGTATCGCCGTGGAACCGCTTAACAGGTATGAAACAAATTTTATAAATACTGCCGAAGAGGCACTCGGATTAATAAAAGAGGTCAACAATCCCCAAATAGGCGTTCAGCTCGATGTATATCATATGAATATAGAGGATAAGGATCTTGAGGATGCCATCGTAAATACCGGAAAATATCTTTTCCATCTCCATGTTCCTGAACATGATAGAGGCACTCCCGGCACAGGTCATACAGACTGGGCCGGCGTTGCGAGAGCATTAAAAAAGATATCTTTTGATGAATGTGTGGTAATTGAAAGCTGCGATCCAAAGGTGGAAGCCATCGCAGAGCCCGGCGCTATCTGGAGGGTTTATGATTACGGCCAGGATGAAATTGCGCGGAAAGGATTGGAGTTTTTAAAAAAAACAATAAAATAAGGAGATCATTTTGAAAGCTGCGCTGTTTAAAGGTCCGAATAAAATACGAATTGAAGATATTCCGGTTCCGGAACCGGCGGACAATGAAATACAGATCAAGGTTCATTCAACGGGAATATGCGGCACCGATCTCCATCTATACAACGGATTAAAAGTAGGCGCCTTCAGCGCTCCTGAAAATATGGTATTCGGGCACGAGTTCGGCGGCAAGATTATAAAAAAGGGGGAAAGCGTTCCTTCCGTATATAAGGTCGGGCAGAGGGTTGTTGTAGAACCGAATATAGGCTGCGGTCAATGTAAAACCTGCCTTGCCGGTAATTATGTCCAGTGTGAAAAAGGCCAGAGCATAATCGGGATTCATAGAAACGGCGGATTCGCCGAATATGTCGTTGCGCCGCATGAGAAGGTTTTTCTGCTCCCCGATAATATTACAATGAAAGCCGCATCGGTTTTCGAACCGTTTGCAATCTGCGTTTACGGTCTTATCAATGCCCCGATTGTTCCCGGAGACACAGTCCTGGTAATGGGCCCCGGAGTCGCAGGGCTGCATTTTACAATGCTGGCAAAGGCATGCGGCGCCGCAAAAGTAATTCTTTCAGGTCCGAATCAGGCAAGACTCGATCTGGGTATGAAGATAGGAGCGGATGTAATAATAAATGTAAAGGAAAAAGATCTATTGGAGGAAGTCGGAAAGGAGACAGAAGGGGAAGGAGCGAATTATATCTTTGAAGCAGCCGGAGTTCAGGAAACCCTGGCAAACATGGCTAAGGCGGCGGCAAACAAGGCAAAGATATGTATCTATGGTATCCCTGTAAAACCTGTCAATAATGTAGATTTTGCAGAATATTTATTTAAAGATCTTACTCTCGTTACAGCATCCGGAGCACAAAATACATTTAAGCGGGGTATTAAAATAGTTTCAAGCGGTATTGTAAATCTCGAAAAGGTAATAACCCACACTTTCCCTCTCGATGAAATAGAGAAAGCCTTCGAAGTAGTTGAAAAAAGATTGGATGGAGTTGCGAAAGCGTCGGTAATGATCGATTCGGCCATCAAATAATCAAATATATACTTAACAGATGAGGAGGAGCGAATGAACAATAATGAAAAGCCGGCAGGATTGCCGGAATGGGCCGGGAACCATCCGTTTCCGCCGGATAAGAAAAAACCTGCGCTGCTGAAAAGTGAAGATCATGTTGTAACGGTTTACGGATCGGGGAAGGAGAAGATATCTCCCAGGATATTTGCAAGCACGGACAAGGTGCTCATGTCTTCCTGGGTAGTTCCTCCCGGACAGACTTTCCAGCCGCCGGATATTCATTCGGGAGATGAGCCCTATTATGTTCTAAGAGGCAGACCCACAATAGTAAATCCTGAAACCGGACAGGCTATACAGGCGAAAGAGGGAGATGCAGTGTTGATACCTGCTAAATGCTGGCACTGTGTATATAACTTTACCGAAGAAGATGTAGAAATTATAGCCATAATTGAAGGTCCAATGTGGGATGAGGATGATATTGAAATGGTCTCGGATTTTAAATTGAAGCCCGTTCATTACAAGCAGGAGAAACCATGAAAACCATAAACGATTATATTGGGAAATGGCCCGTCGAGACAGATGAAGCTCGGAAGGAAAAAAAACATATTCATATACCTCCCGAAAAGGCGTTGACGGTTATTCACGGGGAAGATAACCCTACAAAGGTAATGTTCTTTATAAGCAATAAAAAATGCCATGTCGGTATAATGGAAATATGTCCCGGAAAGAATACGGATTCGGAAATCCATAAGGGAGACGAGATACTCCTTGTGCTGAAAGGCACAGCTCAAATAGTCATCTTGAGTGAATTGGAAGATGAAGAAGCTGTTTCCAGAAAAGCATACGAGGTAAAAGAAGGCGAAAAATTTCTCATACCGGAAGGCTGCAAGCATCAATATTTCAATTTGGGAAGCGGAATGTTATAGATGCTGTTTGCCATTGCCCCGGATTTATAATTCTGTTTCAGAGCTCTGTAATATTTATGAAAAAGAGAATAGCGGTCGGCCAGATCTGGCAGGAGCAAAATACATTTTCGCCGATTTTAACTGAAATGTCGGACTTTGAGCAGAATGGTTTGTATTTCGGCGCAGAAATAATAGAAAAACTTTCTTCTGTTAATGAATTGGGCGGTTTTATCTCCGCCGCCGGGAAGGAAGGAAATATAGAAATAATTCCTACAATCAGGGCATGGGCATGGCCTTTGGGCAAGGTAAAAAAACAGGTTTATGAAAAGCTTAAAAAAAATTTTATAAGGATCTTAAAAGAATCCCTGCCTCTCGACGGTGTTTTACTCTCCCTGCATGGATCCATGGTAGCTGAAGATGTTTTCGATGTTGAAGGCGACATATTAGAGGCCATACACAGAGATATTTCTCCGGAAATACCGGTTGCAGTTTCTCTCGATCTGCATGCAAATATTACAAAGGCAATCATAAAGCACAGTGTTTTTATAGAAGGATATCATACGTGCCCTCACACAGATCTTTTCAGAACCGGTGAAAAAACCGCGAAAATATTTTTTTCAATTATTAACGGTAAGTTGAATCCCGAAGTATGCGCTATTAAACTGCCCATGGTAACACCTGCCGATCTGCATAACAGCTCTTACGGCCCCTTTAAAAGGCTGTTTCGGTTAATAGAGGTTATTGAAAAGGAAACCGGTGTATGCGGTGTATCGCTC
>CBDUZM010000225.1:0-5648 GCA_965371685.1 uncultured Spirochaetaceae bacterium
CATAGTCTGTCCTCTGTCAACTATATAATCAAATATCCGACCTACCACCATGAATCGAGTCAAATCCGATCGCACACCACGTATCTCGTATATCATCGAGCGACCGGATATTAAGGTCGATAGGAACTCCATCTACATGGAAGTGCAGACTTTCCACATCAGGATCTCGCTCCTCGACTACAACGACCAAATCGTAGTCACCGAGGATTTCTTCGGCGCTGTGCCGGGCGCTGCCATATTCAATTAATCCCACTACTTTGGGATTGTTACTCGGTGTGTCTACGATTTCAGAAATAGATTCCGTCTTAGGCAAGACAAATCGTTTTGCCTCTTGCATTTAGCCGGGGCTACTATGCAAAGGAGTACAATTTCCTTATAATTAAAAATCGAGTCTAAAAATATTTAAGGATTCCTTATGATACTACAGGGTATAACTATTATGGCGGTAGGAATGACCGCGGTGTTCTCTTTCCTCATTATTCTTGTCTTTACCTTAAAATATGCTTCTCGCCTTATTTTACTTTGGGATAAAAAATATCCTTCCAAAGAAAATTTGAAGGCGCCTCCCCCGGGAAAAATCGTAGAAGAGGAAAAGATAGCCGCAGTCATCGGCGCAATAGCGGCATTCGATCTTTCTGCATTGAAAGGCATGCTGAAAACCGGTCAAAATACCGGGGTATCGCAGGCGCCCGGCTCAACGGGGACTGCCCCTGTAATAGCTGCGCCGTTCCAAACAGCAGCACCGGCTCAAGCCGCAGCGGCGTGGTCTTTAAGCGGCAGACAATCGATCATGAGAATCCGATCGCTCATCCAGAGAGGTGTTTTAAAGAGGAGAGAATAAATACCAATCCCGAATTATCTTTTTTTTCGATATCAGTTGAGATTGGAATCGTCTTTATCATCACGATTTTTACGTTTCTCGGTGTATTGCTTGTAAGCCCACCAAGCCAAACCGCCAACCGCAACTATTATGATCCATGTCCAATTCATTACTATAATATAACCATAAACTCTCTTACTCTTCAATACACATTAATTTAAAAGCCGTATCACTTTTTTCCAACCGTAAAGGCCCATTGAGACACTAATAAGGTAGAATATAAATAGGAGGATATTATGGCAGATTTTACCAAATTCAGAGAATCCGAGAGTTATAGATATATCGATCCAGCACGTATTGCGAAAGATCGACACAGCGTTTCTCTCCATGGCGCTTGTTGAGCTTGCGGAAGAAGACCGGAGTATTTTCATGCGGAACATGAGCATCCGGGCGGCGGGACTCCTTAAAGAAGAGATTGCAGAATTGGAAAGGCATACCGAGGGAACCTTCAAGGAGAAATCTGAGAAAACTCAAGGTCAGCTCCTTTCCATGCTGGAAAAGCACTACGCCATGGTCCGCGAAAATGAAGAGTTGACTCCGGATGCAGTTCCGCCGATACGGTCGAAAACTGAGGATGAACTCATCGAGACATTTGTGCAGCTGAAAAGATATACAAAGCGGAACGGCGCCATATCGATTGAATCCGCTATCACAGATGGGCTTCCTCCGCTTCTTAAAAAAGGGCTTGAGCTTTACGTAGAGGGGTGGGATCCACCGCTGATACAATCCATTCTCGAGCAGATGAAGGAATCGCTCATAACGAGGTACGTGAACAAGCAGAATATGATTTTCGAGGGTATTGGAGAGCTCACTGGTCATGATGTCCCGCAAGCAGTCGAGGAAAAGCTTCGGGCTTTTCGGCTGAGCGAAAGATTATCGAGCTTGTTGTTGAATCTATGGATGCCGGTTATCAGACACTCTATGATCTTTACTATTGCAGAGACTGCTCGAGTAGATATTCTTGTTTGACAGGATCCCCGCAATCAGCTTCAATGTCTTGCCGGTTTCATGATAAAGGGAGAAATTTTCCATGGCAAAAGAAAGCGCAGAGAAAGCCTTCTCTATGGCTCAGGATAGATATGCAGAGCTTGGCGTCGATGTACAGAAAGCATTAAAAACTTTGTCTAATATCTCGCTTTCCGTCCACTGCTGGCAGGCTGACGATGTGAGCGGGTTTGAGACACCGGATTCCGAGCTTTCAGGCGGCGGGATCCAGGTTACAGGCAGCTACCCAGGCAAGGCCGGGACCATCCGGGAACTTCAGGCGGATTTGGAAAAGGTTTACAGCCTGATTCCGGGCAGCCACCGGCTTAATCTCCACGCAATCTATGGCGACTTTAAAGGGAAGTACATCGAGCGGGATCAGATCGGACCGGAGCATTTCAAATTCTGGTGTGAATGGGCTGAGAAAAACAGGATCAAGCTGGATTTTAATGCCACCTGTTTTTCCCATCCTCTGGCAGATTCCGGCTACACGCTGAGCAGCAAGGATGAGAAAACCCGCCGGTTCTGGATTCGCCACGTTCAGAAATGCCGCCGGATAAGCGCCTACATGGGAGAGCAACAGGATGCGCCGTGTATTCACAATCTCTGGATTCCTGACGGCGCAAAAGACATTACAATCGACCGCTATGGCCATCGGGCACTGCTGAAGGAGTCGCTGGATGAAATATACAGCGATGACCTGGATTCCGGGTTTATAAAGGATGCAGTAGAGGCCAAGCTGTTCGGCATCGGAAGCGAGGCTTTTGTAGTTGGCTCGCATGAGTTCTATCTCGGGTACGCACTCAGCCGCGGAAAGATGATATGTCTCGATATGGGACACTTTCACCCTACCGAGTCAGTGGCGGATAAGGTTTCAGCTCTATTCCTCTTCACAGACGAGATCCTCTTTCACATAAGCCGGCCGGTGCGCTGGGACAGCGATCATGTGGTCATTCTGAACGATGATGTTCGCTCCCTCTTTGAGGAACTGGTACGCTGCGGGAAACTCGACTGCTCGCATCTTGGGCTTGATTTTTTCGATGCAACAATGAACCGTGTAGGCGCCATGACCATAGGGGCACGGGGTGCGTTGAAAGCCCTCCTGCTTGCGCTGCTGGAGCCGCGGACCACCCTCATGGAATATGAGGAGCACGGGGACTTCTTTGCCCGCCTTGCCCTGCTGGAAGAACTGAAAATCCTGCCTTTTGGCGCAGTCTGGGACTACTATTGCCGGACGAAAGGCGCCCCCGTGGAACGGGAAATCATAGGGCTGGTTCAGCAGTATGATAATGAGGTAACCGGCAAACGGCCATAGCAGGATGAAAGCCGGAGAGCTATTCCACCGACGCTATATAACTCGCGTAGGGTTGGCCGCCGTAAATAAGCTCTGCCTGAAGATTAGGATACGATTTCTCTATATAACTTCTCATTTTTTCTGCGCACGGCTGATCAATATCAGAACCCCTGTATAAGGTAACCAGCTCGAAACCGTTCAGATCCATCCCTGACATCACATTCTTTAAAGCGCCTTCAGGTTCATCATCGACAACCATCAGCTCTCCGTCGAGAAATCCCATAACCTGGTTATTCTTTATATTAAAACCGTTGAATCGCGAAGAACGAACAGCCCGGATAATTTCGATGGTTTTCACTGTGGATATGGCATCGCTCATACGTTCAGTGTTTTCTTCAAAATCGTAATCATGATTAAAAGCCAATAAGGCAGAGACGCCTTGTGGTATCGTCTCCGAAGGAACCACTCTGACATTTTTTTTCGTGAGGGACTCGACCTGCCTGGCTGTTATATCCACGTTTTTGTTGTTGGGCAGGATGATGACGTTATTACACGGCATGGAATCCACTGCATGGAGCAAGTCGCCGGTGCTCGGATTCATGGTCTGACCTCCGGCAATAACAGCCATGGCGCCCAAACTGGCGAAAACCTCACCCAGGCCGTCTCCGAGAGAAACGGCAACAACAGCGGTATCTGCGGTTGGTGACTCATCGCGGTGCATAGCAAGATACGCCTGATGCTGTTCATCCATATTACGAATGCTTACCTGATGAGGCGTGCCAAATGATGAGGCGTAATGAATAACGGTGCTGGGATTTTCCGTATGCATATGGACGCGCACTTCGCTGCTTCCTCCCACAACGAGGAGTGACTGGCCTAAATTCTCGAGCTCTTCCCTGATCTTATCAAGGTCCAGCCCATTTCCCTTCAGAAGGAACTCGGTGCAGTATCCAAAGGATTCCTCATGTTTAGCCGGTAGGGACTCTTTCGATTCACCCCCGGCTTCGACGGCGATGTTGGCGCTCACCATTTCAGGCAAATCCTGCTTCATCTGCTCTGTCTTGCCTTTAAGACAGCGGAGTAAGCCATCGAGGATGGTATAGAGACCCTGCCCGCCGGCATCTACTACCCCGGCTTCCCTCAACACAGAAAGGAGATTCGGTGTGTCGGCTACCGATTCTCTCGCTGCATCAACCACCACCTCCATTACGGAAACGAGATCGGCCCCATCGCGAAAGGCTTCCTCCAGAGCCGCTTTTGAGATATCCTTTACCACTGTGAGAATCGTACCTTCCACAGGTTTACTCACCCCTTCATAGGCGAGCTTTACGGAAAGCTGCAGTGCCGCAGCCAGGTCTCCTGCATCGAAGGTCAACTTTCCCTTTAATCCTTTTGCCAGGCCCTGCCAGAACTGGGACAGAATGACACCGCTGTTGCCGCGAGCTCCAATCAGAGCACCCTGAGCGATAGCTTCGGCAGCCGCCGAAGCCTTGCTGTCGGGTATCTGAGAAGCGGCACTGACAGAGGATCGCATGGTAAGCAGCATATTCGTACCGGTATCTCCATCGGGCACGGGGAAAACGTTCAGCGCATCGATACAGGAAACGCCTTTCTCGAGCCAGCTCGTTGCCGCCGTCAGCATTTCCTTTAAATCCTGTCCGTCAGCTTTTTGAATGCTCTTCATACCGTATCTCTTTCCTTCAAGCCTTAAGCAGCTCCGACTCCGGATGGAAACCGACAAACAGGCATCCCGGTCCTGCCCCGTAACCCATGGCAGCGCTGAATTCGCTTACGAGCACGCTCGAGCACTTGATTTCTTCTTTGAGCAGCCCGATAAACCTTTCGGCGATGTCAGGCGCCGCCGCGTGACTTACAACAAAATGCAAAGGACCTGTCCCGGCTTCCTGCTTTATGAGCTCGATCAGCCTCCTGTAGCCGTCCTCCCGCTTCCTCACTTTGTCCACAAATTGGAGCGATCCTTCGGGAGTTATTTTGTTGATAGGTTTAATGTTTAATACGGAT
This sequence comes from uncultured Spirochaetaceae bacterium, assembly GCA_965371685.1. Lineage (GTDB taxonomy): Bacteria > Spirochaetota > Spirochaetia > SZUA-6 > CAZLRN01 > CBDUZM01. Next base: position 5,181 of record CBDUZM010000225.1, read on the forward strand.
GTTATTCTGGAGGAAAGCTTCGACATGCGGCCTGTCCGGTATACATAGCGCAGGGTATCCAGCATCATCAATCCTTTCGCCTTTTCCCTTGTCTTTTCAGCGACTTCCACTACCCTGTCAAAGCCCATTCCCCGTTTCACCGCTTCGGCGGCGGACAGGACGATGAGAGCCTCCGGGCCGCTTACGTTCCTGGAGTCCAGGACTCGAATCTTTACTCCGGGATATTCCTTCATCAGCATATCCGCCGCTATTAAGGCTGTCTTGAAATTGGCGCTTAGCTGAGAGGAAATGGATATGTGCAGTATTTCATCCACCTCTCCGATCTTACGGTATCTATCGAGGAACATATCGGGTGGTATTGCCGTAGTGCTGAATTTATCCGGATCTTTTATAATCAGCTCATAAGCTTCCGAAACACTGAGATTTTCACCCTCAATATACTCGGCGCCGTAGTACAAAATAATAGCT
>CBDUZM010000226.1:0-5644 GCA_965371685.1 uncultured Spirochaetaceae bacterium
TAAGAGAGGGAATCACGGACCTTGTCCGTATGATAAAAACCGTACAGGGTGTGGAGCACCTGGGCATGACCACAAACGGAGTAATGCTTGCACGGTATGCCGGTCAGCTAAAATCAGCGGGGCTGGACAGCGTTAATATATCGCTGGACACTCTTGATCCTGTCCTATACCGCCGAATTACCAGAATCGGAAACATCCAGCCCGTTCTCGAAAGTATCGAAGCAGTTAAAAAAGAGGGAATTCCCGCCAAGATAAACATGGTGGTGATGGAAGATACCGGCGATGGGGAGATTGAGCGGATGCAGGAGTTCTGCCGGCAGAGGGGATTGAGACTCCAGCTTATCAATCATTATTCCCTGTCTGAAGAAAAAACAAACGACTACCGGTTCGAAAGGCCTCCCGACTGTAAACGATGCAACAGGATACGGCTTCTGGCGGACGGTACCCTGAAGTCCTGCCTGCACTCCAACCTGGAAATCCTGCTCGACTTCGCGGACATTGAGGGAAGCCTGCAAAAAGCGATCGAGCTTAAGCCGCAAAAGGGACACATTTGCACTAACCGGAATCTCGTGGAGGTAGGGGGATAATCTATGAGCTTCACTCATCTGGATAAAAAGGGGAACGCCGTTATGGTGGATGTCTCCTCAAAGCCCATGGTAAGACGCACGGCAAAAGCTTATGGAAGAATAGAGCTTCAGGAAAAAACAATTCGCATGATTAAGGAGAAGCTCCTGAAAAAGGGAGATGTCTTGACGACAGCTAAAATAGCCGCTATCAACGGGGCAAAAGAGACAGCCCATCTTATTCCCCTCTGCCACAACATCTGCATAGATCACGTTGAGATAGATTTCACACTCGAGGAGAAGGCTGTCGAAATTACAGCCGGTGCAGTATGCACCGGGAAAACGGGCATCGAGATGGAAACCCTGACCGCCGTTTCCATTGCCGCCCTGACGATTTACGACATGTGCAAAGCCGTCGATGACACAATGAAGATCACAGAGATCCGTCTGTTGGAAAAAACAAAAGAGGACATACTGGAGTGAGAAAGGCTTTCAAGATTCTCTCTATTAATATCTCGCAGAAGAAGGGAGAACAGAAAAAACCGGTTGTGAAAGCCGTAGTTCGGAAAGAACACGGGATTCTGGGAGATGCCCACGCGGGGAAGTGGCACAGGCAGGTATCGCTTCTCGCCGCCGAAGACATCGACACCATGAGAGGGAAAGGCGTCGAAATAAATTTCGGTGACTTCGCGGAAAATATTACCACCAAAGGCGTCGATCTTTCCTCGCTTCCTATCGGGACAATGCTTTGCCTGGGCGATGCAATCCTCCAGGTTACGCAGATCGGGAAAGAATGCCATGAGGGATGCGCCATCTATCAGATCGTAGGCGACTGCGTTATGCCTCGAAAGGGAATTTTTGCCAGAGTTATTAGCGGTGGAGAAGTAAGCTGTGACAGTGACTGTTATTACGATATCTGACCGTGCATCAGCCGGGGTCTACGAGGATCTTTCCGGCCTGGAGATCGAGAAGATCCTTAAAATACGCCTGCCGGAAGCTGATATACACAGGGTTCTCGTTCCCGATGAAAAAGAGGCGATCCTCAAAGCCCTGGACAGTGCCGGGGAATCGGATTTCATATTAACCACCGGCGGGACAGGGATTTCACCGAAAGATATCACGCCGGAGGCGACGGCTGAATTCTGCGACCGTGAGCTTCCCGGAATTGCCGAAATAATACGAATGGAATCGTACAGGGAAACGCCTTATTCCATGCTTTCCCGTGGATATGCCGGAATGAGAGGGGATACCATCGTTGTGAACTTTCCGGGCTCGGTCAAGGCTGTCAGGTTGTGCGCAGACGTACTCGCTCCGATTATGGAGCATGCATTGGCCATGGTGCGCGGCAAGGGGCATTGATTCGAGATTGAGGTAAAGACTTATTGATAACGCAGTGGTCAAAAGGAAAGTAACTCTCTTATACTCCTCTCCTGCCGGAGTGAGTGGAGAAGCAGCGGAAAAAGAGCTTGTCTCCGAGATCTCCCTCAAAATCATAATTAATGAAAAACCGCTCCTCTCTCTCCTCTGCCTCGATCAGTATCTTGAAGAGCTCGCAGTGGGATTCCTATTCTGCGAAGGAATCATCGATTCCATCGAAGATGTTAAGGCGGTTGAATTCAATAAGATGCTCTATACCGTTTCCATCACCCTTACAAAAGATCTGGACATCCGGCATCTTGAAGGATTGAAAAGCCTTACATCGGGATGCGGCAGGGGAATTACGTATATCAACCCCGGCAAGATGGAGAGTTTCGAAGAGTTGGACGATTCTTTTCAAATCCCTGCAGAGCTGATATGGGAAATCATGAAGAGCTTCAATACACGATCGGAGCTCTACAGGAAGATTGGCGGAGTCCACAGCGCTCTGCTTCAATGCGGGGATCTTTCTCTTTTTGCAGAAGATATCGGAAGGCACAACTGTTTCGACAAGATCGCCGGAATGCTATTGAAAGATCAGGGACTGTCCTGCGCCGGGCAATCCGTCCTCTTTACCAGTGGCAGAATATCCTCAGAAATCGTGACCAAGCTCGTTCGGCTCAAGACGCCCATACTTGTTTCCCGTTCGGCGCCTACCGCAGCAGCAGTTGAATTGGCCGAAGAGTACAACGTGACTCTTCTCGGGTATGTGAGAGGAAACAGGGGTATTGTCTACACCGGAGAAGAGAGAATCATCCTATGAAGCGGGATGCCCCTATGAAGATAATTACCGTATCCGGCGCACATAGCGGGATTGGCAAGACGACCCTGGCCAGAAAATTGAAAGGTTGCCTTCCCGGCACAACCGAGGTTATAAAAATCGGCCACGGCATGGATAAGATGAAGAGCGAAACGCTGTTCCGCACCACCGGGGAAGCGCTGGCTTGCATGGAGAAACTGGCATCCATGGACACCCCTGCCTATCTAATTATTGAAAGCAACAGGATACTGAGGAAGCTGGTCCCGGATCTCAGTATCTATCTGACATCTGAGAGCGGAACGGTTTTCGAGACCGGATCCGCCGGACGGGCGAAAAAAAAGGCGGACATCCGTCTTTCAAGGAGCTCCACACGGGACAAAGTGGAGAAAAAACTGAAAGAGAAGGAAGCATTTACCGCTGAGGAACGCAGGATAATTCTATCGGTATTGGAAGAATTTGTAATTCAACAAGGAAGGTAAATAATGAAAGAAGAGAAGAAGGATTTCTCTGTACAGCTTGCTGTAAACGGTAAGGATGTAAGGCTCAACCGTTTTGCGCAGGACATTTTTGCATTGGCCATAACCGGAATGATAGGCGCTCTGAAAGATGTGCCGTCACCGGAAACAATCGCAGTCACAGTACGTGCAAGATAAGGTCAGTGCAATTATCCTTGCCGGCGGAAATGCAGAAAGGCTGGCCGGAAGAGACAAGGCGCTCCTCTCTCTCGGCGGAGAAAGCCTGCTGGAGAGGAGAATCCGTCTCCTCTCTCCCGCGGCAGGGGAAATAATAGTGGTATCCAACAACTCATCCCTCAACTTCAGCGGAAACTGCAGGATCGTCCCCGACAGGGCTCACGGAATAGGGCCATTGATGGGTCTGTATTCCGGACTTCTCGAATGCAGAACATCCTGGGCTTTTGTCACGGCATGTGATATGCCTTTTTTCTGCAGGGAGCTCTACGACTATATGAAGGAAAAGCGGGATGGCTGCGATGCGGTAATTCCCCAGGTTGGGAAATGGCACGAACCCCTCTTCGCTTTTTACAATGTGAAGTGTACGGGCGCGATCGGATTCCAGCTGGTGCAGAAAAAACGGAGGATCTCCTCATTTTTCCCTTTTATCAGCGCCCACTATGTTCAGAGGAATGAGCTCGAACAATTCGACAAAGAGCTGGACTCATTCTTCAACGTGAACACCGACGAAGACCTGGTCGCGGCAATGGAGCGTGATCAAGGGGAATGATTTAGAAAATGGCTGATAACGTGAGCCTTGATGAGGTAGGCATTGCTTCAAGCCAGCTTGAAGCCTTTATTAAGGGAGTAATAAACCACAAAGGTTCCCCCTCACTGGAAGCGCTGAAAGTAATTATGGGAAAAGAGGGTAAAGTGATAAAAAGAACAAAAAGTGAAGCATGAATTTTTCCAAACCCCTCAAAGACACGTTCCTTTTTTCCTTTAAATACGCCCCCTTTCCTATTGTTGGGGAAAACGGCGCCAGTAAAACCACCTTCGTAAAGCTCCTTCTCGGACTCCTGAGCCCTTCTTCCGGATCGATCATGTATAACGGCAAGAACGTCGAATCGCTCAACAGGGAGAGTTACTACCATATTTTAGGCGCAGTATTTCAGGATTACGGGCGATACACTGGAATGAGTATTGGCGACAATATCCGCATAGGAGATTTTTCAAAGGAAGAGCCGGTGGAAACAGCCCTCCACAAATCGGGGCTTGACGGGATGGCGCCGGAGACCATGCTGGGAAAAGACCTGCACGGCACCGAACTCTCCGTTGGAGAGTGGCAGAAACTGGCAATCGCGAGAGGTTGGTATCGCGTCAGGGACTTCCTTGTACTCGACGAACCCACTGCGTCGCTGGATCCCCTTGCTGAAGAGGAAATATTTAAACGGTTGATAAAAATGTCGGCGGATAAAACCACCATATTGGTTACCCACAGAATAGGAACGGCGGCCCTGGCAGACAGAATCTTCGTTTTAGACAGAGGAAAAATCGTGGAAGAAGGGCGCCATAAGGAACTCCTTAAAAGAAAAGGAAAATATGCAGTGATGTATGCAGCACAGGCCGAATGGTACCATAGGTAACCAGGAGGAAATCAGACTGGGTATTCGCTCCGGTTGTTTGTTGTCAAGCCGTTGAAGTTGTGGCTAAAGAAGCCCGGGCTACAAATCGATGACCGATATTGTCTACAGTAACGGAAAATCCCTCAATGGTTCTTACACCTAACAGAATCAGATCCCCTTTTTGGGCAAAGACTACCTCATCGTTGGTTTCATAATCCTCTACTCGAAGAATAGAATACCCAACTTCACGTTCAATATGCCGTCTGTCAGCTGTTTCGAAAACCCTTTTTCTGCGCGGCATTATTCCGATTCCTTTTAAAAGCTCTTCGGGCAGCCATGTAAGCTCAGAACCCGTGTCTACCAAGGCTTCTATAGGCGGAGTGGATAATTCTTCGTTCTTGGGATTTATTGCTACTGTATTTACCTTGAATATACTCATGGAAAATGCCCCGAGAACTATAAATTATCATTGCTTTTATAGGAAGTCAATGCACTGCCTATCCCCCATTGGCTTACATAGAATTATAAGTTTAACTATTATTAAAAGAAGCTAAAAAAAGCAATGCAACAGTGTATATAAGATAGTATTTCGTCCTGTTCGAAAAATAGCGATTTTATGCAACTGTAAAATAAATAAAAGCTGCTATCTACTTGGATTTACCTGAATGCCTGAAGATATTGTTCAATTCTCTTAAGAAACTTATCAGCTTCATCAACCCTTTGCTTTGCTCTTTCTTCTTCTATTTCTATGTCAATCTCATAGTCTCCGATCTCGCGGTCTTCCTGCTCTGCTATAAGTATTTTTGCAAATTCCTTTTCTATCTTTCC
>CBDUZM010000227.1:0-5643 GCA_965371685.1 uncultured Spirochaetaceae bacterium
TCGGTGAATTTGTCCTCAATCTGAAAAAGTTTTTGCAGAGTGTCGGAGAGCGGTTTAGTGTTTTTAGGATCTGCCCACTTACCCTTTATCAGCAAATGGTTGACCAGATCGCATATCTCGATCTGGAAATGGTCAGAGTAGAAAACCTTAACATAATTCAAAGGTGTTACATGAATCAGGCCGTCCTGTATCTGCTTCTTAAGGTTAATGTCGGTCGTATTCGAATAGTTTTTCAACCTGGAAACATCGGCTGTGCCAAAGAGTGTGTCTGCCAGCTGATCTATCTTCTTACCCCGCCCCTCTTGAATAATTTTCTGTATGGTCGTTTCAGTACGAGCCTTCAGATTATTGAGGTATTGATCGACTATTTTTTCGTTGCGGACGGATGGCGAAGGCTTGTAAAAGGGATTCTTACCGGCATGTTTAATAATAAGCTCAAAAACCCGAGATCTCTTCAGGTTCATGAGCTTTCTGAAAGCTTTGGACCAGTTCTGAACCGAAATTATCTCTGTGTCCCGATAATTTTTCAGGATTTCCAGGATACGATTCCAATCAGTCCGCTCATCAATTCCCAGCAGAATGTCATCGAATTCCTTGAGATCATCTACAAAATATTCCCCGTTGATCGGTTCGAAACTGGGATTGTAGTCATATCTATTCTCCATCATCTTTGAGTCAAACTTCTTGAGAAGGAAGTAGTAATCAAAATGAATAAGATCCATGAAGGCGGCGAGTTGATTATAAGTATTATCTATTTCCTTAATTTTTTCTACAGAAAAAGCTGATTGAAGGGATGCGATTTCATCCTTTATTGCATCGATGAGAGCCTGAGCCGAAGTGCTTGAGAGCCTATTCTTTCTGGAGGCCTCCTCCAGATTATTCCGCAATGCTCTCTGCTCCTCACTCATACCGGTTTCAATGACAATTTCCTTGATAACCTTCGACGATTGAGCGCGCAGAACAATGCGTTGAGCAGGACCGAAAAGTTTGTAATGGATATGCATGAGCTTTGCCAATCCCGGAAGAGCCGTTCCGTTTCCCGGATCGTAGAACTTCTGCTTCATCCTTTTCAGCTTTTTAGCAATTTCTCTTAGTTGACGCTTTTTTTGTTTCTGAGGGTCCTCACTCCGCATGAAAAAAGAAATCAACTTCTCGAAAGTCTTTTCCGATTTTTCGTTTTTACACTTTTCTGAAGAGGGGGCTTTACGGGGAATATTGGTATTCGGATCCGCATCACTCATACTGTTTATGTTAAGAGAAAAGCGGCCAGGTGTCAATATTTCCCGCTTCCGGGATTCTGTTGACGGAAGTGTCGGTTACTGAATAGAGTGTCATTAGATGATATCCCGAGACACTCTTCTCAGCCTTACGGATGAGTACGGGTTTTTTCGAGCCCGGATCCTTAACACCCGCAACGCTGAAATTCCTTTTCCGGAAGGTTCGATACTGCTCTGTGCCTTATCGTGCTACCGGGACGAACCGGACGACGCGTCAACGCCCGGTGATCCTCACGGCTTGATAGCGCCCTTTGCACGAAGAAACTATTACAGGGAAGCGGTAAGCCGCCTCCAGGAAGTGGTGAAGAGAATATCCCGGAAAGGGTTGGCCAGGCGGGAAGCACGCATATTCTCCAACTCCCGGTTTCCTGAAAAAATCCTTGCCGCCCGTTCCGGATTGGGATTCTACGGCAGAAACTCCCTGATCGTATCCCCGGGTATGGGCTCTCTATTCGTTATAGCGGGGCTCTATCTCCCGGTCTCCTGGCCTTCAGATCCTCCCCTGCCGGGTGACCCCGGACCGGGAGGACACTGCGGCGCCTGTCGTGCCTGTATCGATGCCTGTCCTGTAGGCGCAATCTCCGAATCGGGCGCCGTAGACCGCTCTCTCTGCCTGCAGGCGCTTTCAACGGAATGCCGGAGTTTTTCCCCTCCTGTTGAGGAGTTGTGGCAGTACCGCCTGTACGGCTGCCAAATCTGCCAGGATGTTTGTCCCTTCAACAAAAACCCATCTGTAGAAACTGCAACCGGCAGAGGTGAGCTCGGACCAAGCCTTTCCCTTAAAGAGATACTGGTTCGCAGCCCGCAAGAGCTGAAGATCTTCTTCAAGGGAACTGTCCTGGACCGGTCGTGGATTCCTCCGGAGGCAATTCAGCGAAATGCTGTTCTGGCCGCCGGGAATCGAGGAAATCCGGTTCTTCTTCCGCTTATCCTCCGGTATAAGAAGGACCGCCTTCCATGGCTTCGGGATGCGGCTGAATGGTCCGAGCAGAAAATCCGCTCCTACGGAAAACTTCCGGAGTAACAGAATATTCCATCCGCCAGACATTCAGCAATTAATTATTCCATTTATTTGATAATTGAGCTGTTTGAGGGTATAATAAGATATATTCAAAAGGGGGACGTTGGATGTTGAAAAAGGCGTTTTATTTTTTTATTTCACTCACCATAACCGTATTCTTTATCGGGAATCTTTATTCCCAGGAGATCTCTGAAAAAAAGGAGATCGCAATATTCAAACTGAGTCATTACGATTACGATATACCGGAAAGCGCTCTGGGCAGCATAGATGAAGAGCTTAAAAGCGTTTTCATCAATCTAGGCAGGTTCGATATAGTAGGTCTGAAATATAGGCTCGCTGAGGATGACGCATACGACTTCATCGAAAGAATAAAAGAGTTTAAACATGAAAATGTAGAGATTCCAGAGGAATTCAAGATAGGCCACGAGGTATTTACCGAAAAGGACATGAACAAACTGATCGGATCCTTTTACGTGGTCATTCCGGCGGTGACATACTTCAATGTAGCGGAGGAAACTACCAAACTCGTTTCCGGTAAAACCAAAATAACGTGGGACGCTGAAATTAAAACCTCGTTCAGTTTCATCAATGTAGCCGAAGCAAAGACCTTTGCCCAATTTTTTGTTGAAACCAGCGGATCCTCCGATGAAGCGGCCGAAAGAGCAGTGCAGGACGCGATAGACGATATACCGGTTTACCTGGAGTACGAAATAACAAAAATTCCGGAGTTCACTTTAAAAACAGGAGTGCTCGAGCGGCGCGGCCGGGAAGTTGTGATAGAGCTTGGCAGAGACATGGGCATTAAAAAGGGGTACGAATTCACCATAGTCAGCACCCGTATACTGGAATCGGGCCGTAAGTTTGACAAAGAAGCCGGATTGCTCCTTGTGAAGGAAGTTGGCGGAGAGGTTTCGATAGCGACGATCCTTCTTGGCTCTCCTCTCGAAGGAGACCAGCTTAAGGAAATTCCCCGCCTCGGTTTTGAGGTCACTCCTTACCTGGATGTTATCTTCAATCCCTTTGAAAACGTACAGTTACGCAATGTGTTCTCCGTCGTGGGAGTCAAGGCCAATGCCAGCAAAGGATTCTACGATTTCAAACCTTTGGTCGGCATTGAGGTTCCCCTGCCCGTAGGACCTGACGACTCTCTCCTGCCGTGGCTCTGGGTCATCGGCTTTCCCTTTACCACATATTTAGGTGGAGAGTGGAACATCTATATGGGTCCCCTCCAGATCACCCCCCAGGCTGCTTTCGGGGCCGGATACCTTATTCCCTGGCTAATTGAAACCGAGAAACCCGCAGTCACCCATGTTGGCGGTGTAATAGATGTCAGCGTATCCTATCTATTCAACCAGAACATGAAGGCCACGGTCAACGCCGGCCTGAAGTATTGGTACGGTGTATACGATGCCTTGATTACACAATTCGGCGCCAGCACATCCTACGGCGGCGTCTTCCTCGGCGGCGGCGTGACATTTAAGCTTTAAAGGAGCGTGTTATGAAAAAGTGTTTTTCAGGAATCCTCCTGGCTTTCCTTGTAATCCTGATTGTATCCTGTGTCTCTACGGGCACAACCACGGATACTCCGGACAAAACGACGCCTAAAACCAAGGAGCTTGACCGGAAAGAGTACGCCGGCGCCGCTGAAAAGGAAGGCGATACTTTTCTCAATGCGCGGAATGCGGCGATCATGGATGCTGTCAGGAAAGCTGTAATCGACATTATCGGTGTTGAACAGGAGGAGGCCAACCGGGAAACCCTGGATCAGTTCCTCTACAATACCAAGGATCCCAACGCCTATATCTATAACGAAACCCTTGAAGCTACACGCAGAGAGATTGTAAGCGAAGACAATTGGCGCTACGAGCTCACGGTGGATGTCAATCTGACTGCTGTAAGAAGTACTTTAAAGGCAAACGGCCTGATAGGGAGCGATAAAGCGGCTGCAGCAGCAGAACCTGAAGGAAGCGGAAAATCCTCTTCCGGCAAGGGTAAAGGCGAGAGCACCGATGCTGATAAAGCCGGCGCAGGATCGCCGGATTACGGCGAAGCCACCGAGGAGGAGAGAGCATTCATCGCCGGCTATATTGACCGGATGACTTATATGGTGTTCTTCCGGGAGGATTCCGAGACAGAGGATATATACAAATTAGCGGCTGTAAACAAGGCGAATGAGTACCTCGCCTCCCAGGCCATGGACAGCATCGATTTCGAGCAGATCGCAAGGCTTAAAGAGGACCAGCAGACTGTCTACGAAGAGGAAACGGGAGAATCCATCTCCATCATCCAGTGGATCGCTCAGAAGCTGGATGCGGATATCTACATAGAGATATCCGGACAGACCAAGGGAACGACCAAGGATAACAAGTATTACGGAGAGGCAAATATAGACCTGAAGGCTTACGAAGCGTCCACCGCCTTTCTATCGGGCTCTGCCTCCTACAACACCATGGACAAGGCTTTCAGCCAGACTTCCGAGGAATCGGCCCGTCTGAATGCCATTCAGGGCGCCGTCTATACCCGAATGCCGTACCTCATCGATCTTGTAAAGAAGGCGATGGTTAAAACCATTGTTCGCGGCATCCGGTACGAGGTGACTATCCAGAATCCTCTGGGCGACAGGGCAATGAGCCGTTTCTGGTCCAAGCTTGAAAAAGATGTGAAGGCCATAGATTCGGTCTCTCAATCCTCCGACGAGGTTAAATATTACGTATGGTATATCGGCTCGGTGGATGATCTGAAAAATCTTATCTACGATGTCACAGAAACGGTTGCGGGTCTCGAGAACCTCGATATGGTCATGACCCGCGGGAAATCCATAACCTTTAACACGGGTAATTAAATAGTGATGGGTTTTATAATAGTCTGACAAAGAGGCGTTGCCTCTATAATCGGCATAAGCCGAAAAGCAGGCGAAGTGCTGCCCGCAAACAGCTGTTCCATCAGATGCCTGCATTAAATTAGGAGGAAGGGAAATGAAAAAAATTTCATACCTTTTACTGGCGATTCTCATTCTGGCTGTTGCGGCGGGATGTAAGAGCGCACCGCCGCCGGCGGAGCCAAAGGTGCAAGAACCGGAAGCCCAGTATACTATCATCGATCACAAGACGAAAGATTTCGGTGGAACGATACCCGACTGGGTGGGAAAGGGCACCATGGAGATAGAAGCCATGGATAAATACAAAGACTTCTATGTCTTTGTAGACGACCAGGTGGGCAAAGACCTGGAAGGGCTCAAGCTCTGGTCCCGCGGTTTCAGCATCGCCTCTGAGATAGCCCGGCTCGTTACAACCAGGGTACAGGATAAATTTGTCGGTGCTGCTGCCGGCGATAAAGACGAGCTCG
>CBDUZM010000228.1:0-5623 GCA_965371685.1 uncultured Spirochaetaceae bacterium
AGTGCTCCACGATTTTCCCGCTTATCTTAGCGAAAATCCCCAATTCGAGAGATGCGCAGGTAAGGAAAAGCAGAGGCTTTTCAATCTTTTCTTATCCGCCGAAACCGAGAATCACAGCAGTCCCTTCGAATATCAGGTAAAGGAGTTTAGTTTTCACTCAAGGGCTTTTCTTAAAATTCAAGACGGCTGCGACTATCGCTGCAGCTACTGTCGGATTCCCTATGCAAGAGGTTCTTCCAGGAGCCTTGCTCCCGGCAGGATTCTCGAGCGGATTCACGCCATCGAGGCGAAGGGTTATCGAGAGATCGTGCTTACCGGTGTAAACATTACTGCTTACTTTTTCGACGGATACGGACTTGCCCGGCTGCTTGCTGCAATCCTGAAAGAAAGCGATAGTGTCCGCATTCGCCTGTCTTCTCTCGAGCCGGATAGAATCGACAGATCTCTTCTTCAAATACTGGACCAAAAACGTATCTGTCCTCATTTTCATATTCCGGTTCAGTCTGGCTCGGATAAAATACTTCGTGCTATGAGCAGGAGGTACAGCGCTGCACAGGCGGCTGAAGCGGTCAAGGCTCTGCGCGATGCCCGAACGGAAGCGTTTATCGCCGGCGATTTTATAGCCGGTTTTCCCGGGGAAGAGGAAGAAGATTTCCGTATGACCCGAGAATTTATAGAAAAGCTTCGCTTCTCCAGGCTCCATGTTTTTCCCTTTTCCCCGCGACCCGATACAAAAGCCCATTGCATGAAACCGGCGGTTCCTGAAAGCGTGAAGAAGCAGCGGGTAAGAGAGCTTCTTCGGCTCTCTGAATTGATGTTTCAGGAATACGCATCATCGTGGTTCGGAAAGACCGTCCAGGCTGTCCTGGAGAGGAAGGTATCGCCTGAAGGTATCAGCAAAGGGGTATCGGAGAACTATCTCAAGCTGTTGATAACGGACATACCTAATGAGAAAAGCGGTATGGGTACTGTAATTTCATGTCGCATAACCGAAATAGGAAACCCGTGCCGTGCGAGATTTTTGCGGTTTACCGCCTGAGAGGAGGGGCAGTTGCCTTGCTTCAAGCGATTCTTTGTTTTATTAGCCGGTTTGCTGTATAATTGCCTATATAAGGAGGATTGGAGGATCTGTTGGTGTTGCGGAGGATAAAATATGTATTTACAGCGGTTCTTTTAAGCCTTTTATTATGGGGCTGTGCCGAACTATTTGAATTCAACTTGTTCGAGAATCTGGACAATGTAGAAATGCCGGATATCGATACCTTGAAGAACGAGATGAGCACAGATGAAATGCTGGATTATCTCTCGGATGAATTCGATTCTCAGGCTTTTTTCGACGCCCTGGCTGATGATCCGGATACTTATGCTAAGATCGAAACCTTTTTTGAGGAGGTATGGTCTGGCGGTGAATTTTCACCGGAACAGAAGCAGAGATCCAGGGCTCTCTACGCCGATCTGTTCCTCTATACAACACCTGCCGGAGAAGCGGCCGCTAACGCGGCTGCTGCCCTGATGGATCCCGACTTCGACTTTTCCGGCACAGATGAAGAGATTAAAGAGGCTCTATCGATTTTTCTGGCGCTTGTTGTTCCCGCGGAAGCTTTGAGCAGTGAGGAAGCCTTTAGGGAGATGATTGACGCCTTTGTTGCGGCTAATTCGGCTTATCAGGACCTGGCCGCATGTTTGACCGATCCTCCGGCCGAAGGGCTTAACATGGGGCAGATTGCACAGAATGCGGTGATTTCTTATGTGGTCGCTTACACGCTTTCAGAATCGAATGTATCCGAGCTGTACCAATTAGCTCAGGGTGACTTGAGTGGCGGGGCAATATTCACAAATCCATTTGAACCTATGCCCTCTCACGTTGATGGTATTCTTCAAGCAGCAGGGTTGGAGGATACGTTTACATGGTAAAAAAATTCACCATATGCATTTTGCTGCTGTTCGCTGCAGCGTGTTGGAATGTCGGTTTGCTGTTTGCCCAGAACGATATCGTCGTCGAACCTCCCTTTTTTCCAATAAGTCCCGTTATCATGGCTCAAGGCGGATCTTATGTGGCTGTTGCAGACGGCTACAACGCCCTTTTCACCAATCCGGCCGGCTTTACGGGAGATAAAGGGTCCCTCACACTGCTTTCAGCCAATCCGTGGCTCTATGCCAATCCTTCCAGGTTCTTTGGTGCATTCAAGGACGATCCGGACAACATTAGCACTGCAATCAGCCGCGAAATTGTTGAAGGCGGGTTTGGAATTGGCGCTTCCTCAGGAATATGTTATGTAGGCCGAGGATTGGGACTGGGCGCCGTCGTTGTAGTTGATTCCTACCTTTACGGTAAGAATCTGCTTGGAGCGGAGGGAGATACACATGCCACCCTGGCTGTTGTCGGGGGATATGCTTTTTCTTTTAAATTATTGGGAATGGAGCTTAATCTCGGTGTTGCCCTGCGTCCCATGCTGCGAATTCACGCGCCTATAGAAAATGCCGACGCCCTCGATCTTGTAAGCGTTTTTTCCGGAAACGGCACACTCGCTGCTGCCCTAAATGATGTAGATGTCTTTCACGGTATGGGTTTGGGAGTTGATGCAGGAGCGATCGTTTCTTTTAGCGCCTTCAGACTGTGTATAGCGTCGAGAGACATTGGGGGTACAAACTTCAATTACAATACGAGTAAAATGGAAACGATCCTGTCTAGTTTCGGCGTAGAATTTCCAAAAGGCGCCCCGGTTCCTGAAACAGATTTTGTAATCCCTATGAATATCTGTGTCGGTGCGGCTTATTCCCCCGATTCAGGATTTCTCGGCAGGCTTCTGAATCCTGCATTCCACATTGAGCTCAAGGATCTGATCGGTGTGCTTGAGGAGGGGAAAAGCCCCTGGACGCTATTACACATGGGAATGCAGCTCAGGCTCCTTTCCTTTCTCACTGTGAGAGCAGGTTTCAACCAGGGCTACCTTACCATGGGCGGAGGTCTGAGATTGGGATTTGCCGATTTAAATTTTGCCTTATTTACCCGGGAGCTTGGAAAAAATATTTCAGATCGTCCAAGCTCTGGAATTACGGCCGAACTTGCATTAAGATTTTAATTGACTATGCAGGAGAGAAGATTATGAATAAGAGAATTGCCCATTTTATGACAGGCGCGTTGGTTTTCAGCGTTTTAATCGTTTTAATCGGCTGCCAGGCAGTTTTCACCTTCAGCCCTGTAAGCTTTCTTCAGAGAGACCCTTCCAAGCTTTCTTTGGATCAAAAGAAGACATATGCCGAGGATGCCCTTGCCAGCGGCGACAGCGACGCCATGTTGGCTGCTTATAACGCGATCAAGGACGATGCCACCGGATCGACCGATGGAGAGCTGAACCTGCTGGCCGCCAAACTGGCCATGGAGCTTTCCGGAGTGCCCGATCTTCTCAACCAGGTGCTTTCAGGGGATATTGATCTATCAGCTTCCGGAGGATCATCGGATTTCGATGCGCTTCTCGCTGAGCTAAATACATCTTTCCTCGTAGAGGCAGCAGGTTTCTATACCGATGCTGATACTAACGGAGCGAATCTGAACAGCACCGATTATTTACTCGGTGCTGCGTGTATCCTTATAGAAAGTTGTACAGACCCACTGGATCTGGGTACTGCTGCTGCACAGGGCGAACAGGATGCCCAGGATTTCTTGATGTTGGGAATAAATGCACTTCCCGACGGAGATCCAGCTAAAGATATCCTTCAGGGTTTTTGGGATTTTATTCCTCAACCATAAAGGGTACTACCAATAAAATAATGTATATGGGAGGTCAGGCTAAAAATGTTTAAGAAAAAAATCGTTATACTGATGGTGTTTATATGTTTAGTCCCCATCGGCCTGGTCTCCACTCAGCAATATATAGATCGAATCGATATCGCTTCGGCGAGAAGTACGGCTCTCGGCGGCCTCCATGCCGCACTGACCGACGACCTCTACTCACTCTTCAACAATCCCGCCGGCTTCAAGTCTTTGGAGCGCGAGCTCAGAGTCTCAGAAATGACCCTCGGCCTATCGGGCCCAATCTTCGATATCGCCGGTTTGATAATCGAAGGAATTGGAGGAGCTGATATTGCCACGCTTCTCCTGGATCCTGATGTGCAGGATCTTTTAAACGGCCTCTATGCCGGCATGAATTTGGTTGGACCCATCTCTTTCGGTTATGTTGGGGGAGGATTGGGGGTAGGTATCGTCAGCTGGGTAGATATGTCATTTAAGAGTGTGGGAAGCCTTACTCTGGAAACCAGAATGATGGAGAATTTTGTAATAAACGGCGGATACTCGTTCCGCATTCCATTCCCGGAAGAATCGAAATGTACTCTGGATTTCGGTTTGCTCCTGAAAGCGCTTCTCATGACAGAGGTGCAGACGACTCGTTCAGTAGTCGATCTGGTAAGCCTAATGGGTAATCCGGCTGCATTGATTTTCGGCGAACCCTTTACAATGACCATAGGCGTTGGAGCTGATGTGGGTATGAGATTCGCGTACAGCAACTGGTTTGCACTTGGGATTGTGGTTCGCGATCTATACTCTCCCATGTCCATCAATGAGTATACCTCACTCAACGATTTCCTTTCATCAGGAACAGCCGTTCGTTCCAACGGCACTATACCTCTGGATCTCTCAGCCGGTGTTCTTTTCACACCCCGCTTTGGCAGAGTTGAAAGATATATCTCGAATTTTAAACTGGCGCTGGATTACAAAGATATCCTTGAATTCGTTTTTCGTTCGGCAACTGCCAAAAACTGGGTTCTTCATCTGGGTATTGGCGCCGAGGCGGAACTGCTTAATATCCTCGCTGTTCGCATGGGTTTTAATGAAGGGCTTTTTGCCGCAGGATTGGGTCTTGACCTCGGATTCATGCAGTTCGACGCTTCGATGTACGGCAGCGAGCTTTCATCGGAGCCCGGCATGCATCCCATATACAACCTTATCTTCGGTGTGAGCTTCAACCTCTGACCGGGAGAGTACCTAAGGTGCGGGCAAAACGCATCAGGGTTGTATAGGCACATTCGTTCCCTTTATTGACAGATCGGCGTGATATTAGTATATTCCTCTGGTAATTTTCTTGATACACGGGCCGCTAGCTCAGTTGGCAGAGCAACGCCCTTTTAAGGCGTGGGTCGACGGTTCGAATCCGTCGCGGCTCATAAAAAAACCGGCTCAGAAAACCGAGCCGGTTATCAATTTTCGATTACCTTATATGCTTAGAGATTTGAACCCGCAGGTGGGTTTTCTATGTAAGGTCCGGTACGTATATCGCATTCACCAGTATAAAAATCACCATCCGTAGAGCTTGAATCAAAAATGAAATTAGTAACAGAAGAACCTAATATTCTTGCGTACCCACGAGCTAAACCTTCGTTGGCTTTTCCGTCGCTATTCTGGTCATACCAAACATATATCTGATACTTTCCCTCAGGAAGACCATCGAAAGAAGCGTTAAAACCGGTACTGTACCAGGTTTGCTTTTCAATTTTATCTGCCATTGGATTATCGGTGTCATCGTAGGGTATTAAAGCGACAACAACCGGTGTATCATTTATCTGCACATACACGTCAATGGAGTTGGTGTCGGCGAATTCCGGGAAGAAGCCCTCCAGTATGGCG